>CACYBR010000118.1 GCA_902772705.1 uncultured Planctomycetota bacterium | reverse complement strand
CAACGTTTGCCGTGAGCGCGACGAACGAGTCAAATTATTTAAAATGACATAAGCGTTTTCTTCTTGTTATCCTCCGTTTGGTCAAATATTGATCATAGAACGGAGTTTTTGAACGGTGTGAAAATTTGTGTAACTAACATATTTTCCCACCCCCGTAATGTCGGGGAGTGTAGGAAATATTTATTTATGAGACAAGTCCTATTTTAAAATTTTTTTAGACCTGATTAAAAAGAGACCCTGTGTTGATATAGATAGGGATAGGACTATAGAGAAGCGTCTTTTGAAGGACCTGACTCGTTAACGTCGGCAGGGCGGGAAGAAAGGAGAAGCGTCAGGAACGAAACAAGGACCTCCCCCTGTGGAAGAGATCCTTGCTTTTTTACGAAAGGCGCAACCTCAAACGCGCGACGCTTCGTTGAACCTGGCGTCAGTCGCTCCGAGCTACTGGCGTCAGGAGCGACGTTTCACGACGTTACGCGCGTTATCGGCGGTACGGGACGAAGATCAGTCTTCGAAAAGATCGTCGAGCTCGTCGGCGAAGATTTCGTCGAGGACCGCGCTCGAGGAGGACTGATATTCGTAAGGACCAAGGTCGATCGAACTGCCAACGACGCGCGTGTTGCCCGCAAGGTCGGCGCTCGTCGAGTTGTAGGCGTTATTGCCAGAATCGATCGGAGAGATTCCATCCTCCGAAATCCATCCTGTCTTGAGCTGGAAGGAACTGTTATACGGCTCTTCCTTATCGGATTCCCAGAAGGTTCCGGATATCGCGCTCGAACCTGAAGTGCGACCGGACTGGGTGAGGACGTTGTTGACCGTAAAGACTCCGCCGTCGGTCTGGATGTTGGACGCGCTGTTGTTCCAGACGATGGAGTTTCTGAGCGTCGTCGAGCCGGTGGAGTAGATTCCAAGAACGTCGTTTTCGGCGAGCGTGATATTGACCAAATTGGCCGTTGACAGCGTATAGACCACGTAGTTTCCGGAATTGTGGCCGGTTATGAGCGCGTTGACCAGCGAATAGTCGCCGGTTGCGGCATAGACGGCCGCGCCGTTGCCAGACGCTCGGTTCGACGCAATCCTGACGTTGGTCAGGTTCATCGCGCCGCCCGCGACCGCGACCGCGCCGCCGTTGACCGCCGCGTTGCCCGAAAGCGTCGCGCCTGTGACCTTGATGACGCCGCCTTCAGTACGAAGCGCGCCGCCGTCGCCCGTGGACGTGTTGTTCGTAAACTCGACGTTCGTGGCGTTGACCGTCCCGTTCGTGATCGTAATGACTGCGCCCGCGCCGCCCCTGTTGCCCGTGAAGGTCGTGTCCGTCAGCGTGATCGTTCCGGTCGCGGACGAATAGATCGCGCCGCCCTTTTCCGTCCCCGCGTTGTTGGAGACCGTCGAATTCGAGACCGTCACGTTCGTCGAGGACGTCGTGTAGAACGCCGCGCCACGCGTCGCGCTGTTGCCCGTGAACGACGAGTTGGCAATGTTGACCGTATTGCCGTTAGCCGCGGAGAAAACGCCGCCGCGCGCGCCGCCCGCGTTCCCTGAGAACGTGCAGTTAGTCGCGCTGAGCGTCGCGTTGGAGCCGAGGTAAATCGCGCCGCCTTGCGTCGTCGCCGTATTGTTGGACAACGTGACGCCGTCGAGGGTAAGCGCGGCGTTCGTGGAGGCGTAAAGCGCGCCGCCGTTGACCGCGTAACCGCCGGAGATCGTCGAATCGGAGAGCGTCAGACCGGCGCCGGTCGCGCAGTAGATCGTTCCGCCGTTTTCGCCGTTGCGATATCCTCCGGCGAAGTCGACGCCTGTGATAACGACGTCGGACGCGGTTATACGGAAGACGCGGTTCGTCGAACCGCCGCTGACCGTAATGCCGTTCGCGAGCGCGGAAGCGTCGATCGCGACGTTTTTCGAAATAACGATCTGCTCGCCCCCGAGCGTTATGGTTTGACCGTCAAGGGACGAATCAAACGTGATCGTATCGCCGGCCGATGCGTAGACCGTAAGCGCTTCGCGGAGCGAAACGACGTAGTCGGTCGAGTTAACGACGTCTTCGAGCGTTGTGACGACGGTAGAGGCGTCCTCGACGTCGGCTTCGTAAACGCCGAGATCGACGGCGTTCCCCTTGACGCGCGCTTCGCCGTTAAGGTCGTATTCTGCAACGACATACTGGGAGTCGCCCTTGTCGATCGCCTGATTGCCATATGTGCGAGAAAGCGTGTAATCTTCGTTGAAGAGCGGCGCCGACGCGTCGTAAACGTAGGAGACCGCGCCTGCGTTGGACCAGTTGGCGTAGCTCGACAGCGCGTTGTAGGCGTTGACCGCGCCCGTGGTTGTCGCGACGTCGGCGGGCGCCTCGTTTCTGGCGACGATCGTGTTGTAAAGATTGATCGCGCCTGTCGTGCCCTCGACTGCCGCGCCTGCGGTCGCGACGTTGTCGGCTATCGTGACGTTGACGGCGTTGAGCGTCGCGGCTTTCGCATATACGAACGCGCCGCCCTTCGTGGACGCGTTGTCGTACGCGAGAACGTTCGTCAGATTGACAGCTCCCTTATTAAGGTAGATTGCGCCGCCAAAACCGCTGGCCTGCGAGCCCGTGAAGACGCTGTTGGCAATTGTAACCGTCGAGCTCGTCGCGGTGATCGCGCCGCCGGAACCTGTCGACTTGCCGTTGGCAAAAATAACGCCGTCGACGACGACGTTCGCGCCTGAGATCTGGAAGACGCGAGAGTGACGACCCGCGTTGAGCGTAATCGGCGCGTCGAGCGCGGACGCGTCGAGCGTAAGGGAGGTTGCGACGTCAATCTGCTTGTTGGCGAGCGAGATCGTCTGACCCGAAAGAGACGCGTCGAACGTGACGACGTCGCCTTCTTCCGCGTAGATCGTGAGAGCTTCACGAAGAGAGATGAACCCGTCGGTGATATCGACGACGTCTGCGGTTGTTGTGACGACGGTCGAAGCGATTTCGACCTCCGCCTCGAACGCGCCGAGGTCGACGCGGCGACTGACGATTCGGTCGTTCCCGAGGAAATCAACCTCTGTCGTGACGAGATCGTTGGAACCCTTGTTGATCGCCTGAGAACCAGTGGAGAGAACGAGCGTGTAGTCGTCGTTAAAGAGCGGAATGGAGGAATCGTATTCGATATTCTCTTCGGAAGAATCGTTCCAGCTTGCGCCGGAAGCGAGGACGTACTTGCCTGTCGTTGAACCTTCCTCCGTAACGACGTCGGAAGCGTTGCCGACGACGATCGAGTTGACGATGGCGCCAGTTCCCTTGTAGTTGTAAACGCCTGCTCCGACGTTGTCCGCGATCGTATTGTTCTCTATCTGGAAGTTGGACGCCGTTGCGCCGTCGCCGGAGAACGCAATGCCCGCGCCGTTTCCTGCGGCGGTATTGCCGACGACGACGTCGTTCTTCATCACGACGCTTGAACCAGCGGACGCGCTGATCGCGCCGCCGTTGGCGCCCGTCGTGTTGCTTCCAAAGTAAGAGTTCGTGATGGCGAGAGAGCTGCCCTCGACGGCGACGGCGCCGCCGTTGATCGTCGCTTCGTTATTGGTGAAAATGCAGCCGTCGATAGAGACTTCGATCGCGTCGTTCGCGGAGATTGCGCCTCCGTTTCCAGTCGCAGCATTGTTCTCGAACACGCTGTTGACGACAGTAAGATAGCCGTTTTGGGCGGAAATAGCGCCGCCGTCGCCGGACGTCGCGTTTGTGTTCTGAATTTTCAGACCGGCAAACGTGACGTTGCTGTAATTTTCAGCGTCGCCCTGAATGAGGAACGCGCGAGACGCGGAGGCGCCGTCGATCGTGACGCCGGGCGTGTTGCTCTCGGAATTGTAGAGCGCGGAGGCGTCGATCGACAGGTCGGAAGAGATTGTGATTTCCGTTCCGTTGAGCGTGATGGTTCCGTTGGCGAGCGACGCGTCGAAGGTGATCGTGGCGCCGGGGACGGAGTAGACTTCAACGGCTTCTCGGAGCGTGATGATTTGGTCGCGACTGTCGACGACGTCTTCGAGAGAATTTACGACGACAGAAGGCTCTTCCGGAGCGTTCCTGTAGTAAACGACGGCGGATTCCGTCTGACCCTCGGCAAGACCAACGCCAACCGCCGTTACGACGACGTCGATTCCGCCGGTCGGGACGTATTCAGTCAGACCGCGCGCCTCTTCAATTTCGACAAGATTGCCGTCGGCGTCCATGGAGTACCAGTAGAGTTCCGCGCCGGAATCCTCGCCGCTCGTGAGCGTGACTGTAATCGCGTCGTCGTCGTTATAGGCCTCAGGGGATACTGTGAATTCGCAGGGAGAGATAACGCCGACCTGAGAGGTCCCGATCGACTGGCCGTTGACGTCATAGCCCGTGACGATGAAAGAATACGTCTGTCCGCCGTAAATATCCTGAACCTCCAGCACGGAGTCTGTAACGCCCTCTTGATAGGTCTCGTAGGTCTCGCCGCCGTCCGTTGAAAGCTGGACGCGATAAGAGGCGGCGTCAAGCATCGGCTCCCAGGAGATCTTGGCGGCGTGCGTCGAGGAATCATAACCGGTCAGATAGACGTTGGAGCCTTCGGCGGTAAAGGCGATCGAGTTCTCTTCGCCGGCGGACGCTCCGACGCCGGTCGCGACGCAGACGACGTCGTAATTAGCGTATTCAGGCGTAATTTCGTCAAGTCCTTCAGAGCCGTCGATTGCGACGAGTCCGGAAGAAGAATTATAGTACCACGAATATGTGGCTTCGGCGGAACCTGCGCCCTTCAGAGAGACGGAGACTGGCGTGCCAACCTCAAAGGAATCGACGGAAGCTTCGAGCCCGAACGGCGTGAAGTTGACGATGTTGTAGTTCCTGTTGGAGGAACCCTCCGGAATCGGGTAGACGCGGAAAACATACTCGCGATTGACATAAAGACCATTGGCATAGACGCTGAATTCATCAGAATCCGTGTCAAGCACGAATTCCTTGTCCGAGGTCCAGTCGCCTTCTGCGTCCCGGGATATCTTGCGGTAGGTCGTCCAGGTTGTTCCGCCGTCTTTGGAGATTTTGACGTTATAGCCGACGACGGCTTCGCTCGGATCAACGTCCCAGGCGACGGTCGCCGTGCGGTTGGCAGGGGCGTAGTCGGACAGTCGGACGACAGGACTGGCCGTGTAAGTTACGGTCAACTCGGCGGAAGACCCGGAAGAGAACCCCACGCCGGTCGCGACGACTTTGACCGTGCGCTGAGAGGTCGGCGCGTATTCAAAGAGACCGGCCGCTTCCGTAATTTCTATTTCGGCGCCGTCGGAGTCGATTTCATACCATGTCGTGTCGGCGGAAACGAGGAGATTGCCGTCGGCGTCTTTGGCGCCCTTGAGCGCGATAGAAATCGTATCGCCGTCGGTGTAGGTGAGGTTGGCGTCGGCCAGCGCGACCGGCGCAATTGTCGTTTCCGCGAAATAGTCTGCGCTGACTCGACCGCCGGCGTCGATCGTGAAGACGCGATATGACCATGCTTTGCCTTTGTAAAGTCCATTGGCGTTGAAGGTGGCGTCTTCCGTGCTCTTAACGTAGGTAAGCCAGGTTTCGCCGCCGTCTTTGGAGATCTTCACGCGATAAGCGGCGGCGTCTTCAACAGCGTCCCAGGAGACGACGTACTGGTTGACGTTTTCGCCGGCGACTACCGTTAACTTGGTATCGGTTTCCTCTTGGGACGCGTTTTCGCCGTCGTTCGTGACGTCCGAAAGATCGACGGGGTCGTCTGTCATTTCAGTTGCGGCGACAACGAGAGTGTCGGGCGTTGTGTTGGAGAAGATCGAAGCTGCGTCGAGCAACTGGCGGTTTTCCAGAGCTTCCATACGGAGGAGACGCGTGGAGTTGAATAACGATTTAATGCTCTTTTTCATTGGGAACCCGATATTTCTGTTGATTGCGTTGAAGTTGTTCGGTCGCTGTACTGGCGCCCGGGCAAGCGTCCGAATGAAGGCAGCCACTACAAACCACGAATCCCGAAAATTCCTACTTTGTCATTGTAAGAGGAAGAATCAGTAAAGTCAACAGAAAGAAGTTAAGACGTTAAAAATGGAGAAAAAATCTGGATTTTTTTCTAAATAAACTCCGAAATTGTGGCGCTGCGCGTGTTGTAATAACGTTCTGAAAAGACAAAGCCTGTCCAATCCCCCTTTTAAAGAAAAAATTGGCCATACGTTCGGGCGAATAATTCAGCCAGACGCGCGCAACTCTGTCGCATTAAGATTCCGTGCGTCAGAAAAGCGAAATTTCTTTTCCCAACCTGAGCGAATCGAGAACGGCGAAGGTCGCCAGAGTGTTGTGAAAAATTTCGACGCTGGGAATTGGGGCGGGTTTGCCTGTCTTGACGGAATTGAGGAACGCGCTGAGCATTCCGGTCTGGCCTTTGTTTTGAACGCCCTTTTGACGAAAGGCTTTGCCGTCGGCTCCAATGAATCGAAGGGAACGGAAATCGTCAAGAATCGCCGACTGACCTGCCTGAAACACTTCGATTCGCTCTTTGGCGAGCGCTTTTGAACCGTTGGCAAAATAGCAGACGGTGGCGATCGAATCGTTCTCCATTCTAATCTGGATCGAAAGCGTGTCGTTGAAATGGTTAGGATCGGGAATGGAGACCGCGAAGACCGATCGTGGCATAGAGTCGGCGAGCCATGAGACAAAATCGATGAAGTGACAGACTTCACCGAGGATACGGCCTCCGCCGATCCTGGGATCTTGAATCCAGACGGAGCCCGGGATCGAACCAGCGTTGACGCGGTAGATTGCGGCGATCGGAACGTTCGTCGTGAGCTTCGATTTAAGCGCGACCGCCAAAGGCGCGAACCTGCGGTTGAACCCGATCATGAGCTTGGGAGGATTGGGAAACGACTCCTTTTTTTCGTATTCCTCGCGAATAGCGACGTATTCGTCCAGCGTAAGACACAGCGGCTTTTCGACGAAGACGCTTTTGTCGTTTTTGAGCGCGTCGAGAACGTACTGTCCGTGGATATTATGACGGGTTGCGACGAATACGACGTCGACGTCCGGATTCGTCAGAACGTCCTCCGAACGGGACGCGCAGAACTTAAAGCCGAATTTTTCCGCAACGCGTTTAGCGGAGACGCCTGAGCGCGTGAGAATTCCGACTGGCTCATACGCCGGGTCGCGCGGAAGATTGGGCAACAACGAGCCCTGCGCGTAGCTGCCCGCGCCGAGAAACGCGTAGCCAATTTTGTCGCGACGGGACGGAGCGGTCGTCGTTGTGGACGCTGTTTTGACGCGAATTGGCGCTCGGTCGACCGCTTTAGCGGCGTCATATTCAATTAGCACGCCGAGGAAATATTCCGAGCGCGTAAGAATCATGTTGTACGCTTTGGGCGCGTCGTCGAGGGAGAACACGTGGGTTGTCAACGCGTTAACGTCGATCCTTCCAGAATACGCGAGCTCCTGAAAAGCCTGCATATTGCGATTCTCCGTCCAGCGAACGTACGCGGCGGGATAGTCCAGACCCTTTTCCTCGTAGTTGAGATCGTAGCGTCCGGGTCCGTAAGAGCACGACATTCTTAATTCAAGCTCTTTGGGATAGTAGTCGGGCGCGCGATCGAACCCCGTCGGCACGTCGCCGACCACGACGACGCGACCCTTATGACGCGATAGCCTGCCCGCAAAATTGACGGGATCGAGACTTGACGAGCCCGCCGCGATAACGACCGCGTCGACGCCAAGCCCGGACGTTTTCGCGAAAATCTCCTGTTCGAGACCGGGCTGGGCGCGCAGATGCGCGTCGATCCCGAGCGTTCGCGCTTTGTCGACCACTTTCTCGCTGACGTCGATTCCGAACGTCGTCACGCCGCTGGCGTTGAGCAACTGACAAATCAGCGTGCCGACGATCCCCAGCCCGATTACCGCGCAGGTTTCTCCAATGCGCAGATCCGCTTGACGAACCCCCTGAAGCGCCACCGAGCCGAGCGCGTTGTACGCCGCCGCGCGAAGGTCCGCGTCCCGATGAAGTTTAACGCAGAGATTGGCCGGAATTGCGACGACCTCTGCGTGCGACGCGTAGCCCACGCCCGCGCACGCGACGAGATCGCCTTTCGCTATTCCTGTCACGTCCGTTCCGACGTCAATTACTTTACCCGCGCTCGTATAGCCCATCGGAGAATACGCGTCAAGCTTTTTCATGACGGCGCGATAAGTCTGAACCGCGCCCTGTCGCTTGAAAAGCTCCAGAACGGCCTTCACGTCTTTGGGCCGCTCCATCGCTTTGGCGAGCATATTCTTACGCGCTGAGCGAACCGTCGCTCCTTCCGTGCCCGAACTGACGACGGAATAGTAATTCTGGACGAGAACCTGACCCGGTTCAAGCGTGGGAACCGACGTCTCCACGATTTCCGGACGTCCGTCGGCGAGCTTTTGCGTAAGCTGTTTCATGACGATTACTTCTCAGCTTGTTTTTACAGAGGCGTCGATTTCCTGCGGCGACCGTAGCCCGTGAGTTTTAGAAACACGATCCAGGAGGCAAAGATAAATATCTTGCGTTGACGCCAGAATCGGGACGGCTGACGCAACAGACGGTAGAGCCATTCAAGGCGAGCCTTCTGCCAGCCCAGTGGAGCGCGTTTGACAGCGCCTGCGATCGTGTCGAGCGTTCCGCCGATTCCCATGCACACGCCGACTTTAAGCGAGGCGCCATAGCGATTCATCCAGTTTTCCTGCATCGGACTGCCTAACGCGAGAAAGAGCACGTCCGCGCCGCTGGCGTTGATTCGTTCAACGAGCGTTCCGTATTCGTCCTCGGGAAGATACCCGTCCTGACGTCCGACGATATCGACGTCGGGAAAGCGTTCCTTAAGTTTCTTCGCCGCCGACGCGTTGACCTCTTCCTTTGATCCGTAAAGAAAGAGCTTGAGTCCGTAGCTGCCCGAGACGCGGCAGAGCTCTTGCATAAGGTCCGCGCCCGCGACGCGTTCAAGCTTTTCGCCATAGAGAAGCCTGGCGGCTGCGACGACCCCTATTCCGTCGGGAATTGCCAGATCCGCGTTATGTAAGAAATCAGAGACGAGCTTGCTCCTGCGCGCCGTCATGATCTTCTCGGGGTTGACCGCGACGATATAGCTCGTCTTTTCATGATCCTGAGCGAGCTCGGTGGCAAGCGTTAACGCGCGGTCAAAGGTAAGGGCGTCGACCGGCTGGCCCAAAATGTTCAATCGTTTGACGTCGCGCATTGATTCCCTCTCAAATCAGTAATTGCGTCCCCAGCGAATGAGGATTTCCTGCGCGACGCGCTCGGCGGCGCGACCGTCCCAAAGCTCCGGAACGGCGCGGGCGCCGTATTCTCCCCTCACGACGCGCCGCCACGCGGCAAGAACGCCTTCCGCCGACACGCCCGCGAGCTGATTGGTTCCGATCTCGCAGGTGATGGGACGCTCCGTGCTGTCACGGATTGTGATGCACGGAACCTTCAGGACAGTCGTTTCCTCCTGAAGTCCCCCGGAGTCGGTGAGAACGCAGCGCGCGTTCGCGTTGAGCTTGAGAAATTCGAGGTATCCGAGAGGCTCGATCAAACGAAGATTTGGCGTCGACCTGAGTCGTTCCTCAAGCCCGAAGGCGACGATGTTCTTTTTCGTGCGTGGGTGGACGGGCCAAACGATCGGAGATTCGCGAAGGATAACGTCGAACGCGTCAAGGATCTCGCAGAGCGATTCGGGATTATCGACCAGCGAGGGACGATGGAGCGTGGCAACGGAGTAAGATTTGGGCGCGAACCCGAGCTTTTCGAGAATCGTGGAGTTCTTCGCGCGCTCAAGATTTTTCATGAGCGAATCGATCATGACGTTGCCGACAAGGCAGATCCTCGAACGAGAGATTCCCTCGCGCTCAAGGTTGACGATTGCGTCGCGTTCCGTACAAAAAAGGAGATCTGCGAGTTGGTCGACGACGATGCGGTTGATCTCCTCGGGCATCGTCCGATCAAACGAACGCAGACCCGCTTCGACATGCGCGATTCTGACGTCGAGTCGCGACGCGACAAACGCGGTCGCCAGCGTTCCGTTGACGTCGCCCACGACGACAATCCCGTCAGGTTTCTCCGACCGGCATACCTTTTCGAACTCCACCATCATCTGAGCGGTTTGCGGAATGCCCGAACTTGAACATTCGAGAGAAACGTCGGGAGCTGGAATGCCCAGTTCACGGAAGAAAACGCCGCTCATTTTGTCGTCGTAATGCTGTCCGGTATGGACGAGAAGCGTCTGCGCGGTTCCGAGCGTCTTAAACGCCTCAAGAATGGGCGCGATCTTCATAAAATTCGGACGCGCGCTTACAACGCAGACGATTTTCATTTTGAACGGACTCCGCTCTGAACGTCGGCGTGATTCCGAACGTCCAGTTTTGATTGTTCCTGATTGTCTTCACGACTTCCTGCCGTCGTTTACTGCGGTTTAGCTTACCAGCTTTTTCTAATTTATCTACCCCCTGATTTTGGATAGAACGTTCAAGCTCTTGAAATCGGGGTTTGGTTAGGCTAAAATCGAGACGACGCGTGGCGCTGTTCGTCTGCAGACGGCGCAACTCCGTTGATTTATCGTCAAGCACGTGCGAGGAGTACAATCTTTATGATAATTTTTAACAAAATTACCAGTTTTATCAGCGCTATTGCCGTAACGATGGTCGCGTTAATGGCGTGCGCGAATTCCGATTTGGCTTTTGCTCAGGACGCCGCGAAAGCTCCCAAGGAACCGACGACGTTTATCGAGAAGCTTGGACTTATCGAAGACTCCACGCGCATGATGAACGCGGAGCTTTTGGCTGAGATTGACGCGTCGGGAGCCAAGTGGACTGAGAACTACGAGAAGGTCAAGACGGAAGAGGATGTAAAAGCGTATCAGCGAGCGCGTCTGGACGCGTTTCGAGCCGCGCTTGGCCCGATGTGGGAGCGCACGCCGCTCAACGCCCGGATTACCGGGTCTGGCGAGAAAGAAAAATATCGTTACGAGAACGTCGTTTTCGAAAGCTGTCCGGGCGTCTATGTAACCGCGCTGCTGACGTTGCCGAAGAAGGAACGCTATCCCGGTCCGTATCCGGCGATGCTGGTCGTTTGCGGTCACACAAACAACGCCAAATCATACGATCTTTATCAGAGCGTTGGAATTCTAGCGGCGGTCAACGGGATAGCCGCGCTCGTTATGGATCCAATCGATCAGGGCGAACGCAATCAGTACGTAAACGCCGACGGATCTCCCAGTATTCTCGGCACGGCCGCGCATAATATGGTCCAGGCGGGATCAATTCTTGTCGGACGCAACGCGGCGACGTTTGAAGTCTGGGACGGTATGCGCGCGATCGATTATCTCCAGAGTCGCGACGATATCGACAAGGATAAGATCGGCGT
>CACYBR010000117.1 GCA_902772705.1 uncultured Planctomycetota bacterium | reverse complement strand
TCGTCGTTGTCGATATTGACGCGAACGCGGTAGGAGCCGCTCTGAGGACGTTCGAGTCCGCCCTCGACCGTTTCGGTCGCGACGGGTCCGCCTCCCTTGGCGGAAAGCTGGTAGGGAATCGACTCCATCGTCGTGCCTTCAACGTCGTCCGCAGACGCGACCGTCGCGAGATACGTTTCGGAAGGTCGTTCGGTCAGCTTGATCTTAACGGTCTGTTCGGGCTGGATGAAGTTGATCTTCGACTGGTCGACGACGACGATCGCTTCCAGTTTATGTGGATCGCCGACGCTGCAGATCTGAACGCCCGGCTCGATCGTCGTGTTGAGATTTCGCTCCAGCAACGGCGTGCCATCCCACATCGGCAGTTCCGCGGACGCGTCGTTGGAATACTTCGACTCGCGGTCGACTCGCCAGTATGGAGAAACGACAACACCGTCGATCGGAGCGACGAGCGTGAGACGTTCGCGTTCCTTTTGCATCGCTTTAATCGAAAGGCTCAAACCTTCGTAACGCGCAAGGTCTTCCTGCAACCGCGCGACCGCTTCCTGATTATTGCCCAACTGCCGGCAGGCGTCGATCTCCTGCTTAACCTCGTTCGCCTGACCAATAAGGTCGTTGAGCTGCGAATCGAGCGACGGATTTCGGAGGAGCGCGATTCGATCGCCCTTCTGAACCCTCTGCCCTTCCGACACGTAAATCTCCTGAAGAATCCCGCCCGACTTCGGCGCCAGGATATTCGCGGTCGACGCGTCGTCTGACCGAAGCTCAAGCACCGCCGGCGCGTAAATGGAATACGGAAAAGGAATGAAGCAGAAACCCGCGAGAAGCGCCAGAACGCCCGCAAGCGACGGATAAAAATGCGATTTTTTCACTTTGTAAATTCGTCCCGGCACCCAAAAGAATTTGCCTATCTTATACAGCGGCATTCCGATCAGTCCGAAAAGAGACATCGCCGCGATGCATTGCGCCACCACCTTCAGGCCATAGGAATCAAAGAACCGCCAGACAAAGAAGAGAATCGACGCCATAACAACCCAACGGTACGCCACCGACGCCACCGTGAAGAGCGCGAACCAAAACTGATTGCGCTTCGGAAGGAACGGATCCTCCTGCGGTTCCATCCCAAGGAACCACTCCGACGCCTTCTGAGACATGATCTTCGTCGCCTTCTGACGAAGGTTCGGGATCTCAAGAATGTCCGCGAGAATATAGTAGCCGTCGTAACGCAACAACGGGTTGATATTGAATATGATCGTGCTCACCGACGAAAGGAACATGATGTTCAGGCAGATGTAGTGCAACATGTTCTCATTCGTAAACCACCAGATCCACGTGCAGATCGACGCGAGCGTACACTCGACAAAAACGCCCGCCACCCCGATCGCAGCGCGCTTCCATTTGCTCGGAAGCATCCACGAGTCGGAGACGTTGCAGTACAGACACGGCGTGAGCACAAGGATCATGACCCCAAGCTCGTGACATTCCCCGCCAAGAACCTTACAGGCAAGACCATGCCCAAACTCGTGCAGAACCTTCGTGAAAAAGAGCGTTACGCTCAGAAGCAAAAGGTTGCCCGGACCGAAGAATTGCTTGAACTCCGGAAGCTTCGCACGAAAGTGATCGAACTCGATCCCGACAAGCAGAAGCGCGGAAAGCATGAGGAGAAGACAGCCCCACAGAACGACTGGATGAAACATCCAGCGAACCCACGGAAGGAGCTTGTCAAAGAATCGGTTCGGATCAACCCCCTTAAATCGGATCGCAAGAATGTTGGAACACGCGCCAAGTATCTCCTGACGACGACGCTTCTTGCGGCGCTTGAGGAGCTCGTGACCCTGATCCGGAACGCCCGCGACTATCAGACTGCATTGGTGCAACTGACCCACGAAGCTCTGGATCTCTTCAAGCGTGATCTTCTGAGGGGGAAATTCCGCTTCGAATTCCTCCTTGATCGTTTCAAGCGACTTCGTTCCGTCGAGATTCTTCAGAATGAAATATTCCTCGTCCTGAAAACGATAATATTTCAGCCCGACCGGATCCTTGACGATCCAGTAGGATCGACCAAGATAATTCGCTCGTCTGGAGGACAGGTCGGTGCGCGCGTAGACCGAAAGAATACGCTGCGCGCTCGATACAAGACTGTCTGCTAACGAAGCCATGCTCTACCTTTCACCATTCCAAGTTCTCGTTCCACGGCGCGACCGCGCACGCATCAGCGGATCGTTATCGTCACGAGAGAACCCGGATTCAGCAGCCAATAGCCCTTGTCTGTCAGTTTATTGTCGACGTCGGCGTAGAAATAATAATGCCCGGACTCGACTACCTGACGGACGTACACGACCTTGCCCGAGAGCGTCTGCTCTTCCATGCCGGGACGATGAACGGATACGACAACCTCTTTGCCGTCAATCGATTCCGGCGCGTACTGGCTCGCGTCTATCGCGCCCGTTACCTGAACTTTGTCAAGGCGGATTATCCGCAGAATCTGATCCCCTTCACGGAGCCACTGGCCCTCGTTCTGGTAAACGTCGTCGATTACTCCGTCGATCGGACTGAAGAACTTACGATTGCGGATCTGCACGTCCGCCGCCGTGACGCGCGCCTTGGCGACCTTGACGCGTTCCTGATTCACTTCCAGATCGTATTTCGCCTTGTCTATCGACTTCGAGGCGCGGATCCAGTCGTAGTATTTCTCCTGAACTTCTTCGGGTGAAACGGCGCCCGGCATGTCGCGATTGAGCGAGTCGGCGCGCTTATAAGACGCCTGCGCGACACGCGCGGCCGCCTCCGCAACCTCGACCTCGAGCGTCTTTTCCGCTTCCTTTTCCGCAACAAGAAGCTCCTGCTCGGCGACAATGCGTTCCTGAACCAGCTCGTCGTCCTGCTGTTTGCCCAGAACGTCGCCCTTGCGCACGGTCAGCCCGCGACGCAGAACCTGACGCTTCGTCGAACCGTCTTCATTCAACAGGAGTTGGCCTTCGGAGTCGAATTCGCACAGACCAAGCTCCGAGAGCAGTCCCTGACCGTTCGCGCTGATCGTAACCTCGTAGCCCTCGCCCATCGGAACTTCAACCTTCGCGTTGCGCACGACGATCTCGCCTTTTTCGTTCTCGCTCGATTCCGGCGCCGGCGCGGACGGCGACGTGAGGAGAATCACGTTCCGACGCGGACGCTCGTCGTTTGTCAGGTCCCCCAACGCGCCGCTGGGCGCGACGTTCCGCTCGACGCTCGTCGGCGGCGTCATGAGAGCCTTTTCAAGTTCGTCGTCTGAAAACGCGGCGTTGTAAACGACGGGAACGGCCGCCAACGCGGCGACGACCGCGATTAGTGTCAAGAAGTTTCGGTAAGTCGTTTTCATTTTCATATTGTCAGGACGTTAAGTCGGGTTGGAGGCTTCGTTAAGCGGTTCAACGACGCCAGAAAAAAATAAGATCCAGAACAAGTTCGATCAGATCGCGCAGCCAAAGGACGGAGCGGTCCCAAAGGAACGAGCCCACCCCCCTGAAAAAGTCGGCAATCGTCGCCCAAAAGCCTCGTCTGGTCCTGTTTTTACTCATAATCGTCAGGTCGTTAAACCGGGAAAGTCAGACGTTGCGATCCTCATTCAAACCAGAAGAAGACGGTCTTCTGGAGGAACGCGACCAATTCGTTGAAACAGACGTAACCGAGCGCGCGCTTGCCGCAGTACACCTTCGCGGAAACGCCGGCGCCGGCGCGCGTGCCCGGCGGCAACGTCTCGTTCTCGTCAATGTTGGCGCGTATCAGAACGGTCGTCTCTTCCGTGCCGCGGTTCTCCGCGCGGTCATGTTCCTCGTCGAGCGTCGCGTTGTAATTCTTCGACGGGTCGACCGTCATGACGAAACGCACGTTCAGTTTGGCGTCCTTGTCTTTTTCGCGCATCTTGCGCGTGTAGTCGTCGATATGTCCCATCCTCTTTTCCGGCATCTGGAGTTCGAGGAGGAGTCCGTCTTCGGGTCGCGCGACTTCCAGCAGAATCTGTCCCGGTTGAACGGGACGGTTACGGAGCTTATTCTCGAGGTCGAACGTCATGACCGTGCCGTCAATAGGCGCGCGAACCTTGAGATCTTCAAGGCGTTCGTTGAGAATCTTCTTCTGAAGATTCAGGGTCTTCTCACGCTCCGTGTACTGAGCAAGCTGACCCGCGATGCGAATGCGCTCGGCGTCCTTCGCGTCGTAGGAGGCCTCCTTGAGCGCCAAAATCTGCTTAACGCATTCGTTGAGCTCGCCCTCGTTCTTCTGCCATTCCGCTTCCAGTTCGTTGTTAGAGAGCTCCATAAGCACGTCTCCCTCTTTAACGACGGAACCGTGACGTACGTAAAGCTGGTCGACCTTACCCGCCTCGCGTGCAAAAACGTTGCGACGCACGATCGGCTCGAGAGAGCCGTTGCAGTGCATATTGAAGTTCCACGGCACGAAGATCATCGCGAGAATCAGCGCGAGAATTCCGATCGTCACGGCAAGCGTCTTGGGGAGCGTGCGCGCGGCGACGAGAAACTTCGATTTGCCGATCGCCTGCCACAACGGCGCGAGGAAAATCGAATTGTGCTCGATTGCGTTGCCGACCGCGACGCGCGCGTGTTCGACGACGATCTCTATTCGCTTCTTCATCGCCTCGGAAACGTTGGCGTCCTCGATCTGCTCGACGATAATCGCGCCAAACGGGGGCGGAATCACGAGCTTGTCATGCTCCGTCTCGTCGTAGTCCTTCTCGTCGATCGTGTGAGCGACCAGCGGATAGACGGCGATCGTCTTGGTATGGGACGCGTCGACATATTCCTCCAGGACGGACTCGACCTGCGGCGCGAGGTGCGAGGAGTCGCCGTTGTAGAAAATCGGCTCGTTCACGGCGACGACGGCGGTCGCGAGATCGCCCAGCAGCTTGACAGTCTCGGAACGCTTGTCGACCATGTCCTGACCGCTGACCGCTTCAATCTTCGCCTTGCGTCCGCGGCAGATCGCAATGGAAACGCGGTCGCATTCGATCAACCGTCGACTCTCGTTCGCGACCGTATAGACCGTCTCGCGAAGGTCGAGCGTCTTGTGAATATTGCGCGTGAAGTCCTCGAGCTGGGTCCAGAGACTCTGACGGTCGCTGAAATTCTTGAGTTGGCGATTCTTATAGTATTCGGTCGCGTATCGCGTAACCTGACGGACGAACTGCAGGAATCCCTGCTGCGTCGCTGGATTGGAGTCTGGTCGCTGGAAGACCTCCAGAATGCCAACCTTTTCGAGTTCGGTCTGGATTACGCCCAGAATCAGGAGAAAATCGGTCGGGTTGCCGCCGTCGTTGGCGTTTTCGCCGCCCGAATGAGGCGGAACGAGCGCGTCCGTCTCGTCGGGAGAGCGAAGCGTCTTGTAGAGAAGATATGAGTGGACGCGGTTAGCCTCCTCGTCTTCATGAAGCTTCGCCTCGCGCAGATTCACCTGATACCCAAGAGAGAGGCGCCCGGAATCGTCGGCCATCCACAGCGCGCCGCCAACCGCGCCGAGCGCGCGCACAACGCGATTGAGGTATTCCTGCTGGAACGCTTCCGGCGACACGTCGGACCGTGAGATCTGGGCAATTTCATTGACGAGAGACCGAATCTGCTGCTTCGTCTGCTCTAACATACTTTTATCATAACGCTGCTCTGAACTCATTTTGTGCTCGCCAGATCTTCTCTAATTGCTATTTTCGTCCTTACGGGACTCCTTAACAACGCGCGCAACGCCCCAAACAGGGCGCGGCGTCTCTCTATCATCGACCGCGCCCGACGCTGGTCTGTTGCTTTTTCAACACGATTTTCAGTTTTTGACGCGCCGAAACCCCATTTAGTTCGTCTTTAAGCAATATGCGCGTCAAGACGGTCTCGGGGTCTGGTAAAAATGGACATAACCGCTTATAATCTGTGTTATAACTTAGTGAGCGTCTTTGTCAATATTCGAGACCGCCAACTTGTTACAACGCAAGACGAACGCCATACGGCGCGGCGCCGCGCAAAAAGACGTCTGGTCTCTGGAAATTGCGACGCTTATTACGACCATTCCGCACGAAATATTATTGCGTAGTCTTTGGACGTCCAGCGACTACGTTTGAAATCTGGAGCAAATATGAGTTCCGTCAAGCTCGCCGTCTACCCGGGGACATTCGATCCGATCACGCTGGGACATCTGAACATTATCGAACGCGCGAGCAGGTTGTTCGACCGGCTTGTCGTCGCGGTCGGGGTCAACTCGGTCAAGGAACCGTGGTTCACGCCTGAAGAACGTTGCGAGATGATTCGTCAGGCGGCGCAGGAACGCGGTCTGACCAACATCGAAACGACGACCTATACGGGGCTAACGGTGAGCTTCGCCAAGAAGCTTGGCGCGCGCGTCATCATCCGCGGTGTGCGCCCGCTGACGGACGTTCCCGCCGAACTTACCATGATGATGGCGAACCGACGTCTTGAACCAGAAATCGAAACGCTTTTTCTCATCGCCGACGGCGAGCTCGCGCACGTCTCGAGTTCGCTCATCAAGGAAATCGCCAGCGCGTGCGAGGAAGGCTCGCTTCAAACGTTCGTGCCGAAGAACGTCGCGGAGGCGGTTATGAGAAAGATTCAGGAAAAGTCTGGCGAAACCTGATTTTGAGAAAAGTTCAAAAAAGACCCTTGTCAAAATCCGGCTTTTTTATAGAATACCGGCACAGTTTTAAGGCGTCGTAGCCAAACGGCTAAGGCAACGGATTGCAAATCCGTCATTTACCGGTTCGAATCCGGTCGACGCCTCTCGTTCGTTTTATGCGGCAGGACGGTGATTCCTGCCGTTTTTTTTGGCGAACAATCCCCCCTGAGTCGGCTTCAAAACGCCTAAACTATCGAGGACGTCGTTCGGTTTTATTTAAGGTTTCCCCGTCTACTCGAAACTCGTCTAGGCATCTTCTGCTCAACTACCCTCTCGTCAGAGCTTGTCTTCAGCCTTAAGCGAACGGCGTCCTCTCTTACTCGACCCTTCGCGCCTTCTTGATTCGTCCTTCTGTTTCTCTCCGACTTGAAAAACAACGAGCGCCTGGCCTGATTTTTTTTGAAAAAGCGCAAAGTTTTTTTCCCTTTCAGGCCAGACGTTTTACTTCCCGTCTGAAAATGCGGCTCCGTGTTTTTCCGAGTCGAATGATCACGACGTCGCTGTTAGTGAGAAAAAGAAGATTTTGCAAGCTATTTATACTTGCGAAAGAACAATGTAAAATGGGCGCGTCGTGCGTTGCGGAACGATTTTCCAAAGCGCCAATATGACAGTTCGCATTTACGAATACGCAGGAGCATCTCCATGACCGTCAATCTTGTCAAAGGACAAAACACGCCGCTGAATTCCGGTTTGACGAAAGTCAGAGTCGGGCTCGGGTGGGACCCTCGCGTCGAGCCGGGAATCGAATTTGACCTCGACGCGAGCGCTTTTCTCCTCGGCGCCGACTCTAAAGTCCGCGGCGAATCTGACTTTATTTTCTACAATCATCCGCAATCCGCCTGCGGTTCGGTCGTCAGCTCCGGCGACAACCGCACAGGAGAAGGGGACGGCGACGACGAAACGATCCTCGTCGATCTCAGTCGCGTTCCCGCCGACGTCGAACGCATCGTCTTCACCGCGACGATCTACGAGGCGATCGAACGCAAGCAAAACTTCGGAATGGTCGACTCCGCGTTCATTCGTCTGGTCGACGATTCGAACGGCGAGGAACAGATAAGATTTGAACTTACGGAAGACGCCTGCATCAATTCGGCGCTCGTCTTTGGCGAACTCTATCGCCGCAACGGCGCATGGAAATTCCGCGCGCTCGGACAAGGATTCGACCTCGACCTCGCGGGTCTGGCAAGGAAATTCGGCGTGCGCGTCTGATTTCACACATCACTTAAGGAGAAGCCTCTATGACGCTTTCACTGGTTAAAGGTCAAAACACTACGCTCGACTCCGGTATTGAGAAGGCTCTCGTTGGACTGGGCTGGGACCCTCGTCCGGACGCCGGCGACGAATTCGATCTCGACGCGAGCGCTTTCATGCTCGGCGCAAACTCCAAAGTCCGAAGCGACGCCGACTTCATCTTCTTCAATCAGCTTGAGTCAAAGGACGGTTCCGTCAAGCATTTGGGCGACAACCGCACCGGCGATGGAGACGGCGACGACGAACAGATTGTCGTCGATCTCAAAAAAGTTCCCGCCGACGTCGAACGCATCGTCTTCACGGTTACCATCTACGAATCGACCAAGCGCGGTCAGAACTTCGGAATGGTCGCCAACGCGTTTATCCGACTTGTCGACATGAAAACGAACGAAGAAATCGCGCGCTTCGACCTTGCCGAAGACGCCTGCGTTAACATGGCGCTCGTCTTTGGCGAACTCTATCGCCGCAACGGCGCATGGAAGTTCCGCGCGCTCGGACAGGGATACGACTACGAGCTTCTCCAACTCGCACGCAAGCTCGGCGTCAACGTTTGACAGACCACGTTCGGCTTAAAAATTCCCCATGAGAAAGCTCCCGGTCTATTTGATCGTCGACACGTCGACGTCAATGCGAGGCGAACCGATCGCCGCCGTCGAAGAAGGGGTCCGCGTCCTGCACAACTCCCTGCGAAGGAACCCGTACGCGCTTGAGGTCGCTTATCTGAGCGTCATAACCTTCGCGACAGAAGTCGTGCAGCTCGTTCCCCTCACGGAGGTCGCGCTCTTCACGCCCCCGAAGCTCGTCGCTAAAGGTCGCACGAATCTCGGCGCGGCGCTCGAACTCGTGACGAATCGCGCGCGCGTCGAGGTCCAGCGTTCCCAGCCCGGCGTCAAAGGCGACTGGAAGCCGCTCGTCTTCATCATGTCCGACGGTCGTCCCAGCGACAGCGTTCCTCAGGCGATGAAGGTCTTCGACCAATATCAGTGGGGAATCGTCGTGGCGTGCGCCGCCGGTCCCAAAGGGGATGTGGACAAACTCGGAAGGATCACGAAAAACGTCGTCCTTCTCGAGTCGACGACGACTCAGTCGATCTCAGAATACTTCAAGTGGGTCTCGTCGAGCGTCGCGACCACGAGTCGCAGAATCGAGCAGACCGACGCCGACGCCGCGTTGGACGCGCTCCCGCCTCCGCCGTCGACTCTCTCGCTCGTCAAATTCTGACACGAATCGCTCCATTATTCGTACGCCGCGTCTGCGACCCTCGCGGTTCGCCCGACGCGGCTCGTCATCATTCAAGCCGCTGTTACGTTTCCGTCGGCGGCCCTTTCACAGGATTTAATGTCATGAGAAGACTACCCGTTTATCTGCTTCTGGACGTTTCCGGCTCCATGAGCGGCGAACCGATTGAAGCGGTCAAAACCGGAATGCAAACGCTTCACAACGCGCTCCGAAAAGACCCCTACGCTCTTGAATCCGCTTACGTCAGCGTCATAACCTTCGCGTCTGAGGTCAATCAGGTCGTGCCGCTCACCGAAGTCGCGCAGTTCACGCCCCCCGAGATCAGAGCCGGCGGCGGAACCGCGATCGGGGGCGTGCTCGCCAAGGTCGTCGAGTGCGCCGAGGCTGAAGTCAAGAAGTCGACTCCGGAACAGAAAGGGGACTGGAAGCCGCTCGTCTTCATCATGACCGACGGATATCCGACCGACTCGGTCGACGAAGGGCTCGCCAAGTTCAAGCAGTACCACTGGGGCACGGTCGTGGCGTGCGCCGCCGGCGACCAATGCGACGAGGAACTCCTCGCTAAAATCACCGGAAACGTCGTCAAGCTCGCGACCGCCGATCAGAACTCCATCGCCGCGTTCTTCAAGTGGGTCTCCGCCAGCGTCTCCACCAGCAGCAAGAAGATCGACGCCGGCGGCGGAGATTCCACGATGGACGAGCTTCCGCCGCCTCCGCCGGAGATCACTCTTGTTCAGCCGTGAGCTTCTGAAAATTCACTCGATCAGGACGCGTCCTTCCGCCTTGACCGCGGCAAGGCGCGTCTCTGAACCGACGCGTCGACAAGACGATTCCGACCCTGTCGCAGCTTCTGTCAGTCTGTCTCGTTCTCGACGCTCCGGTTCCGCTCGCTTTTTCACATTGCAATAGCGTTATGCGACGACTCCCTTTATACATTATGCTCGACACGTCCGGCTCGATGCGCGGCGAACCGATCGAATCTGTCCGGGTTGGCATGAGCGCGCTCACGACGAGCCTGCGCCGCAATCCCTACGCGCTTGAAACGGTCTGGTTGAGCGTCATAACGTACGATCTCGAAGCGAAGGTCCTCGTTCCGATGTGCGAGCTTGAAGATTTCTCGCTTCCGGAAATTCCAGTGCCTCAGACGTCGCCAACCAATCTCGGCGCCGCGCTCGAACTCCTCTTCAAACGTTACCGACTCGAAGTTCAGCTCTCCACGCCGGACCGCAAAGGCGACTGGCTTCCGATCCTCGTCGTTATGACCGACGGCGCGCCTTCAGACACGTACGCGTTCAAACAGGCGGTCCAGCGACTCAAGGAATTCCGCTTCGCAAGGATTATCTGTTGCGCCGCCGGTCCGAAAGCAAAAGTCGAGCCGCTCAAGCAACTCGCAAAAGACGTCTACGCGCTCGAAACGATGGACGCGGCAACCTTCTCCAAATTCTGGGACTGGGTCTCCGCCACGGTCAACACGCAGTCTCAATCGGGTTCAGGTCGACTGGACGAGCTTCCGCCGCCTCCCGAAGAGATTAAGATCGTACATTGACATGCGACTCCGCGCCCACTCCGGAAGAAGAATCGCCTTATGGATAAAAGCTTTGAACCGCAATCCACGAGCCCTGCGCTTTCGTTCACTCTCGTTTTTGTCGACAACACGCCGCCTGGCCATAAGGATCGTTACTGCCGAACGCAATTTGAGACGGCCGTCAGACAATTGCGTTTCGACGTCGCGCGCGTCAAAACCCCGTACCTGTTCCGAATGTCGCAGTTTTCCGACGCGCTCCGGCCCGGGCGCGATCAGGTGAGATTGGAGCTGGAAGACGTTCAGGGATTCGACGCGCTCGGACTCGCGTGCAAAATCGACGACGGCGGTCTCCCTCAGATCGTTGGAACGCCGCTGCGCGCTTTTAAAGGCGACGTCCATATCCGCGCGTGTTCAAAACTCAACGGCGAAAAGGAGCCGGACGACTTTGAAGTTACCCGCAGCTTCGAAATCGCCGAGGAAAGCGTCGACACGTGGCCTCTCTGGCAGGACTTGCCAACGCCGACGGACACGCCCTACGAGGCGCCGAATCAGGATACGCTGTGCAAAACGATTCCGTTGTCAGCGCCGATTGTCGTGATTGGCGCCAGTCAGCGCGGACGTTCGCACGCGCACCAGGGCGATTTCCGCGACGACTACATGACCGCGCGCTTCGCCGATTCCAACCCGCTCTCGCGCGGCGACGACAACGGAGAATGGCGGTACGGCTGGCACGTCCTGACCGTCTCCGACGGCGCCGGCTCCGCGACCTTCTCGCGCAAAGGCGCCCAGCTCGTATGCGACACGATGGCCGACGCGCTTTTCAACGAACTCAACCACTCCAGCAACAGCGCGCCCCTGACCGACGCCGTTCGCGATTCCTTCAACGAACGATGGACGCGACTTCAAGCGAATTGCTTCGGACCGGTCGACTCCATGACGCGTTCGAGACTCAAACTCGGGGAAACCTTCACGCGTGCCGTCTATGCCGCGTATATGGCGGTCTTTAACGAAGCGGCGACGCTACGTGAACGAACCCGACGCCATGTTTCCGTTCGCGATTACAACGCCACGGCGTTATGCGTCGCCGTCAAGCGCTTTAAGGGAGCCGACGGGTGGAAAAGCGACAAGCTCCACAGACGCCCGCCCGTGTGGGCGATCCTGTCATACTGGATCGGCGACGGCGCCGTCGCGGTCTATCGCCCGAACGACGAGAATCGCATACTGACGCTCGGCAAGGGGGATTCTGGCGAATACGCGGGCGAAACGCGCTTTATCACGTCGAAGGACGAAGCGAGATTTGACAGCGTCGAACCGCGCGTCAACCTGACGTTTCTGCGCAATTTTGAAGGTATTATTCTGGCGACCGACGGCGTCACGGATCCTTTCTTTCCCTCGGACTCGTCAATGGAAACGTTCAGCGCGTGGCAGACCTTCTGGAACGATAAACTGCGCGCCGGCGCCCCCGACGCGTTCCCTTCCCTCCAAAACGAAAAGAACGGCGAAATCGCGCCGCAAAAGCGCGCCGACGCGCTGCTGCGGTGGCTCATGTTCAAAGAAAGGGGCTACCACGACGATCGCACGATCCTTCTGGCGCTCAATGACAAACTCGCCGCGCGAAACCGTTCGACGGCGAACGACGACTGACTTCTTCCCTCCCTTTTCCTCGATTAACGATTAACCACACAGGACGACGCCATGTCAGCAGACGAACCTTTCCCCAAATCGATTCAGGACGGCGTTTCGCCGGATGCTTCGGGCGACGCTTCGAACCCAGAACTTGATTCGTTCACCCTCGGAAACGAGAAGAACGAAACGGTAACCTTAACGCCCGCCGTTCTCAATCTCGATCAGGAACCCGTCAAACGCGACGCAAGCAAAACCAACGATACTGGCGACGATATTGGCGAAACGCTGTATCTGCAAAAGGACACTCAGGAGAGCGGCGCCAGTTCCTTACTGACCGACGACGACAGCGAAGAGACCCCCGAAGAAAAGAAGCTGGGAGAAAGCGTTTTCTTCGGCGATGACATTCCCGGTTCAAAAGAGGGCGTCAACGATTATACGAGAGCCTTTGCAGACGCGCATAATATGGACGTCAAAGAAGTCGAACAGGCGGATAAGGAAAGGCGTGAAGCTTTGGCGAAAGACGAGCGTGTCGCTTCGACTCCGGGCAAAGAATCAGACGTTGCAGGAAAGAACGGCGTCGAGGAAGAAGAATCTCGGCATGACGCGGAACTCGACAATTTCCGCATACCTCTCGAAGACCCCGACGGGTCCGACTCCGAACGTCCGCGCATTGAACTCGAACTGGAATGCTCCGCGTCCGATCCGGTCCCTTTCACAGCGTCCCTTCTCGAACGACTCGAAACGCTGACGTTCCGCGCCGCGCGCGTCGATACCGATTACGATTTTTCATACCGAATTCAGGACGACGGTCAGCAGATTAAGATCAAGCGTTTTAAAGCGCGCGGATTCGCGCAGTATGGTCTCGTATGCGTTCAGAACGACGGCGGCCTCCACATTTCCGGCAAGCCGGTCAAGCCATATGAAGGAATGATCGACCTTGTTATTAACACGACGTGCAAGGTCGTCCGTAAGCTCAAGAGTCCTCTCCTCATGTTCAAAGGCAAATTCGAGGTCGAACGCCGCGAAGTTTCTCGACCTTTCCTGATCAATCCCGATCCGTGGACGCTTTGGGAAGAGCACGAACCCGATCCGGGTCTTCCCTATCAGAAGAAAGAACACGGAATCTACTCCTGCGGCGCAATTCCCGCAGATCCCGACGCGCCGCTCGCCGTCCTTGCCGCGAGTCAGCGCGGACGCAGCCACGCTCATAACGCGCTCTTCCGCGACGACGACTTCAAATTCGAACTCGCGAAAAATCCCGGAGAATGGAGCTTCTTCGCGGTCGCCGACGGCGCGGGCTCGGCAAAGTTCTCGCGCAAAGGTTCCGAGATCGCGTGCAAACAGACGATCGATTTGTTTTCGCAGATCTTCAACAAATCAAAGAACGGACTTGATATTAACGAAGATCTCAAGAATGAGATTCAGGAAAAAGTCAAGCGCGGCGCAATCGACAACGATATCCTCCTTGACGAGGACGCGATCAAACGCGTCAAGCTCGATCAATACTTCTACATGATCGTCCGCGAAGTATATAATGGAATCGGAGCCGTCGCTGAAGCCTACAACGCGACTTTCAACGCCGCCGAGCCCGTTTCACACAAGGATTTCAGCACGACGCTCCTGTGCGCCGCGCTCAGGAGATTCGAGGCGACGGAGACCGCTCCGCCCTTCTGGGTTGTCGTCTCTTACTGGGTCGGCGACGGTGGAATGGCGATCGACCGTCCAAACGGCAAGCCTTACGTGCAGACGCTCGGCGAGCCCGACGGCGGCGAATTCGCGGGACAAACGCGTTTCGTCACGATGCGCGATCAAATCGATCCCCAAAAGGTCGCCAAACGCGTTCGCGTCGCCGTCGTACAGAACTTCAAGGCGCTCGTTCTCATGACCGACGGAATCTCCGACCCGTTCTTCCCCGCTGAGGACGATCTTGCCAACTATGAATTCTGGGAGCAGTTCTGGTCGAAGAATATGCCGGATCATATGCCTGGCGTCCTCGACGATTCACGGTCCCTTGAGGACCGCGCCAAAGCGTTGCTTGACGGTCTCATGTTCAAGGTCAAGGGAAACCACGACGATCGTACGCTCCTTCTTGTCTTCGGAAAAGACGCGCCCGCAAACGACGTCGACTCCTCTGAAGAAGCCGCCCAAACGTCGGAAAGAAACGCCTGCGAAGACTCGGACGCGACAACGTCTGACACGGACGCGACGCACGCGTCTCAATCAGAGTCCATCCCCTGAGGCTCAACATCGTCATACGCTGGAAACTTTGAACAGAACTGTACGAAACTTTAGAATTTTACAGCAATGTCAGAAATCGTAAAACTAACTGCGAAAGACGGTTCAACGGTTGAATTCGTCAATAAGGACCCGGTCCAGGGCGGCGTTAAGGACGTCTACTTCTCGCCGGATAAAAGCTACGTCGTCGCGTTCTTTCGCAAGAAGCTCGATCTGCCGGGCCGCGAACGCATCGAAAAGATCGTCGGGAAATACCGAACTCAGATCTTTGAGGAAGTGGGCGGCGATTATTGGCGCAATATCTTCTGCTGGCCAGAAAAGCTCGTGGAACACGAGGGCAGATCGGGAATCGTCGTGCCCGCGTATCAGAAATGCTTTTTCTTTTCCTCCGGCGCTCTTGAGGGCGCTGAAAAAGAGGGAAAATGGTTTGCGTCGGCAAAGAATTTCAACCATTCCGTTCCTCCTGAGGAACAGGGCGATCTTACGAAGTTCATCCACATCTGTCTGAACCTCAGTCGCGGCGTGCGGCGCCTGCACGCGGCGGGTCTGGCGCACAGCGACCTCTCCTACAAGAACTGCCTCGTCGATCCGAAGGACGGAAAAGCCTGCATCATCGACGTCGACGGTCTTGTCGTGCCTGGCCTTTATCCTCCCGACGTCGTCGGAACGCCGGACTTCATCGCGCCGGAAGTCGTCGCAACGTTCAATCTCGAAAAGTCGCAGCGCAAGCTCCCATGCCGTGCGACCGACCTCCACGCGCTCGCCGTGCTGATCTATCAATATCTGTTTCACCGTCATCCGCTGCGCGGCCGCAAGGTCTGGAGCCAGGAGGACGACGTTCAGGAACGCCTCGAAATGGGCGAAAAAGCGCTCTTTATCGAGAATCCCAACGACAGATCAAACTCCTTCGACGATCGCGACAAGGACGACATGAAACGTCTCCAACCATGGTGCGACGTCGCGAAACTCCCGTACACGTCGATGGGACCTTATCTCAAAGAGATGTTTGAAAAGGCCTTTATCGAAGGTCTGCATAATCCTTCGGCGCGTCCGTCCGCAAACGACTGGGAAGACGCGATCCTCAAGACCGCCGACCTTATCCAGACTTGCTCCAATCCGAACTGCGTCAACAAGTACTTTGTCTATAACAATCAAGCGCGTCCTGCCTGCCCATGCTGCGGCGCTCGCTATACCGAAAAGTTCCC
>CACYBR010000116.1 GCA_902772705.1 uncultured Planctomycetota bacterium | reverse complement strand
CTGGGCTGGTACTCCGGAGAATCTCGAGGAACGTTTTATCGCGATCCGCGACGCCGGTTTTTACGGACTCGATTTTGTTCAGGTCCATGTCACTGTTGACGAAAAACTGAACGTGAAGCCCGGACTTGACGTACTTCGTCGGTGTTCCAACGAATGCCGTAAGCATGGGATTACGTTTGAAGTCATCACGTGGACGAACGGAGATCGTGAATCGTCCTACTATCCGTTGCTGGACGCGGGTCTCATGTCCTTCGCGACCGACTATCCGAGCGTAGTGAAGAAGGCGCTCGAAAAATATTACGCCGACGATATTAAGTAACCGCGTTTTGCGTCGTGCGTTTGACACGGCTCCGTCCGGCGTTTGTCGACTTCGGGCGGAGCTTCCTTTAAAGCTTTGCGACCGGTTCCTTTCTGCCAGAGGAGTTCACGCCTTATGTCGATCCTTCAGCGAATCTTTTGCCTCATTTCGGTTATTACGTCGACGACGCTGGCGTTTATCGCCTCAAGTTACGCGGCGGCGCCGTCCCGAACGGCGCTCCTGCTTGACGAGATTCCCGGCGCGCCTATGCGCGTCGAGGCGGATATTTTTGCGCAACTCGCTCTGGAGATTGACGATTCGATCGTTCTGCTCGCTCCGACGGAGCAGGGGGTCGTTAAACGCGACGGAACGCCCGTCGAACCCGGAGATTACGACCGCCTCTGGATTTTTCAGGGAGACGAGATCGTTCAGACGTCCCCCCTTTATTCTCCTGCCGTCCTTGACTGGCTCGGGCGTTTCGACGGGGCGCTCCTGCTCGCCGGCGGCGCCGCCGCGCTCGCCAAGCCTCTCGGGCTCGATCCAGAACTTGAGCATACGCCGGTAACCTTTGGCGAGGATCGCGCGCAGGCGGGACTCGCGCCGTTCAATATGAAGGCGAACGTCTTCGCCGGCGTCGAAACGGCGCAAATATGGATCACGAACGCCGCGTTTCCTGCGTTTGAAACGTTTCACGCGCACTCTCCGACGTTGATATCTCTCGCGAAGTCGACGAAGGCAAACGCCGGAGATTATCTTTGCGCCGCGATAGACCCGGATTCGCGCAGAATTCGCGCGTTCCTCTTCCCCTGGCGCGTTTCTCCCCTCTATGACGCCGCCGCGGTCGAGTTTCGTCGTAACTTTACCCAGCTTGTTTTCAATATGTCGACGCTGCTTGGTTCTGAGCTTGTCGAAGATGCGGCGGTCCCGCCCGCCTACGTCGCCCCGAACTTTGACGCGTTGCAGCGCGCTCTCGACTGGTTCAACGAAAATTACGACTTCGACGAATACCCCAACGGCATGTGGTATTCGACGCGACTCTCCGAACTGCGCACGCGGTCTGACAACCTCGCGCGGTCTGCCGAGCAGAGCGGTCCTGGACCGGGCGTCGACGCGCAGGCGGCGGAGCTTCACGCGGAGTTCGCCAAGCTCCAGAGAGAGGCCCTTCTCGATAATCCCGAGATTGATTTCGACTCTTTCCTTTATATTCGCCGCAACCCTGAACAACTGGGATTGCCGGAGAATTACAACAGCAATTCCGTTATTCCCAAGACCGGCTACAACGACGAATTGAGACGCTTCAACTTCCGAACCGGCGAATCGACGCTCGTCTATAAATCTCCCAACGGCGAGTTTGTTGGCGATCTGGAACTCTATTATGACGCGTCGAAGGTCATGTTCTCGTCGCCTGACCCGGCTGCGGACAATCGCTGGCGGATTTGGGAACTTCCGCTTGCTGAGAATCCAGAGGAGCAACAAAAGCTTACGCCCAGGGTTATGCCTCTCGTTAACGACCCCGACGTTGATAATTACGACGGCTGCTACCTTCCCGACGATCGCGTGATCTTTTGTTCGACCGCGAGTATGTCGGGCGTGCCCTGCATCAACGGTTCAGGACACGTCTGCAATTTGTACAGTAAGGAGCTTGACGGTTCGATCCGTCAGCTCACTCTCGAACAGGACCACGACTGGAATCCCGTCGTTCTTAACAACGGGCGCGTTATGTATCTGCGCTGGGAATATGTCGACCTGCCTCACGCGTTCTCACGCATTATGTTCCATATGAATCCCGACGGGACGAATCAGTCGGAGCTTTATGGCAGCGGGTCGTACTGGCCCAATTCGGTTTTCTATCCTCGACCGCTTCCGGGCGACCCCTCGAAGTTCGTTGGCGTCGTGACGGGACATCATGAACTTAACCGTCAGGGCGAGCTTGTGATTTTTGATCCTTCTAAGGGACGAAAGGAAGCTTCGGGAGTCGTTCAGCGTATTCCCGGGTATGGGAAAGAAGTTTCTCCGATCGCGTGCGATCTTCCGATCGAACAAAGCTGGCCGAAGTTTCTCCATCCGTTTCCGATAACGGACAACGTCTTCCTTGTTTCATGCAAGCGTTCTCCGAGCGACGGCTGGAATATCTGCCTCGTCGACGTCTTTGACAACATAACGCCGCTGCTGGTTGAACCCGACGCGACGCTCGAACCGATCCCACTGCGCGAAACGGAGCGTCAGCCGATCCTGCCCGATCGCGTGAATATGGAGTCGCCTACCGCCGATTTCTTCATTGCGGACGTCTACGAAGGACCGGGGCTTCAGGGCGTTCCTCGCGGCGAAGTCAAGTCAATTCGCGTTTTCAGCTACGAGTTTGCCTATCAGGGCATGGGCGCCGAGCCGTATAGCGT
>CACYBR010000115.1 GCA_902772705.1 uncultured Planctomycetota bacterium | reverse complement strand
CCGGACCTTTCAATCTTGTAATCAACTGCGCTTCCAGCCGTATGTCTATCGATATTGCCGAACAGTTTGGAGGAAAGTGCTATCGCTCTCCCGTCGGCGAAGCTAACGTTGTCGATCTCATGAAAGCGAAGAGGGCAATCTTTGGGGGAGAAGGGAATGGAGGTCCCATTGATCCGAGCGTTGGTTTTGTCCGCGACTCTTTCGTGGGGATGGCGCAGGTCCTTGAAATGATGGCGCGTAACGAACAGACGCTTTCGAAGATTGCAGACGACATTCAGGGATATTCGATTGTCAAACGCAAGGTTGGTCTCCCGGAAGGAGGTTTCCAGAAGATCGTCGACATACTTAGCAGCGCCTTTACGGAAGAAGAAAAAAACACTGAAGATGGAATTCGCATTGATTGGCCTGACGCCTGGGCTCTGGCTCGTCCAAGCAACACCGAGCCCATCGCGCGCATCATTGCCGAGGCGCCGACGGCAGAAAGAGCCAACGCGCTTTGCGACAAGATCGAAGAGATCATGAACAGTTCTAAATGAGTCTTGTTTGCGCCTTGAAGTTGCGAATTTGACCGGATTCGATTTTGGTTTTAATCGTATTGCGCGCCGATTGCTGTTGGCGCGCGATAGTTTTCAAACTTCTTCGGCAGGTAATTCATAATGAAGATAATGATTGGAAGCGATCATCACGGGATCGAAACCAGACTTAACCTCGGACGGATTGTCTCTTCGATGGGACATGAAGTTATCGACGTCGGCCCAACGCCCGATAATTCCGCGCCCGTCGATTACCCGGACGTTGCCTCTGCTGTCGCCCGGGAGGTCTCCGAAGGCAAAGCCGATCGCGGAGTCCTGATTTGCGGCACCGGCATCGGAATGAGTATTGTGGCGAACAAGTTTCCAGGCGTCAGAGCCGCCCCCATCGTCGACGTGTTTTCTGTTGAACTGAGCCGAAAACACAACGATTTGAACGTATTGTGCCTTTCGGCGGAAATGCTCACGGAAACGATGATCAGCGACGTCGTTCAGACCTGGCTGAAGGCGGATTTTTCCAATATTCCGCGTCACGTCAGACGGCTCGAGCGAGTTGCCCAGATTGAGAGGGACCAAATCAAAAAAAATAAGGCTTCTTGATTTGCCATTTGTGAGCTAAAGTATCAACGGAATTGGCAGTGGTTCTCCCATTATCGCATGGAGGTGTTATTATGGCTCGTCGACAAACTTCAAGGTCGCCTCACCGGCAGATTGCGGAAAGTCTTGTAGCTTCTGTTCTCGATAAGAAGGGAGGGGGCAAGAAGGGTAATCATGGGCTACTCGGGGGCGTGATATCGATTATTCTTGTAGTCCTTGCATGTCTCTGGACTCAGTTTGCTCCTGATTCGAACTCTGGAATTGATTCTGAAGAGAGCGCCGTTGCGTCAACTTCTGTTGACGGGGTTCCTGTCCGCGAGGACTTGCCCGGGAGCGAGGGAGTCGTTGTCGAACGATGTGTGGACGGCGACACGCTTGTGGTTTCCTCTTCCGAAGGCAGCGAGCGCGTCAGACTTATCGGCGCCAACACGCCTGAGACCGTTAAGCCTAACTGGCCTGTCGAGCCATTTGGACCTGAAGCTTCGGCATATACCAAGAAGCGCGTGGCAGAAGCTGGCAATATCGCGTACCTGGTTGACGACGGCCAGAGACACGATAAGTATGGCAGAAGACTTGCGATAGTCTACCTTGGCAGCGACACGGTTTCCCTGAACGAGGATCTGGTTCGTCAGGGGCTCGCCGCAGCCAATTTGCAGTATACTTTTTCCAAAGAATTCAAAGAGAAGTTATCCTCCGCCCAGGAGAAAGCTCAGACCGAAGGCCTTGGAATTCACAGCGTGACCGAATAATCTGAACCACGGCTTCCAAAACTGCGACTTTGAGGGCGGCGTACCGTTCTCCTTAACGACGTCAATCTAGGGTTTGAGCATATTTTCCAGACAGGGACGGTTGAGGCAATAGATTGAGAGGGGCGTTAGAGTTGGACCCAATTTGTATGGATCGCGGGATAATGCGAATTAGGACGATCTTCCTGACGAGTGTTTTTGCGGCGTTGTTCATGGGCGGATGTTCCGATCCTGTTCCGGTTCCAGAGGTTTCTTCGAACGTCGCTACTCAAGGTGAACAGAAGCGCCAATAGGAACGAACCCCGGTAGCGCCGGTTAAGCAAGCGTTCGACGATCATTCCTGCGAAGTTGGCGACGGGAGCCGTCCTGAACCGACTCAATCTTCTGACAACGCTCCTTCCGTTCCTTCTGAACCCGATAGCTCTTCGCGTAATAGCGCGAATATTCTCCGGGGCGAGCGTGTTGTCGTTGAACGTTGTGTTGATGGCGACACTCTTATCGTGAGGTCGTCCGCAGGTCGTGAGAGGGTCAGACTCGTCGGAGCCAACACCCCTGAAACCGTTAAACCTGATAGTCCGGTTGAGCCTTTTGGTCCGGAAGCTTCCGCTTATACCAAACGCCGTGTGTCGGAAGCGAACAATGTGGCTTATCTGGTAACAGACGGTCCGAGTCACGACCAATATGGTCGTCGACTTGCCGTCGTTTATCTTGGCAACGACACAATCTCGCTCGACGAGGATCTCGTGCGTCGTGGATTCGCAATCGCCACGCTCAAGTACGACTATTCTCAGGAAATGAAGGACAAGCTCTCTGCGGCTCAAAGGGCTGCGAAATCGGAAGGACTTGGGATCCACAGTCTTAACAAATGATTTAATTCGGCGTTCATTTTTGAAGAGTCGGTTTTCCTGAATTGAGGGAGGCTCTTTTGGATCTCGTCATGAAACGTCTGGGAAACAATGTTTAGAAGCAAAGCGCTATGCCTGATGACTTTGCGCTGTTTCCGGAGTCGTCTTTGTTCCAACAAGCTTTCGCGTTTTCCAACGGTTCTTCTCCGCAAGACGTCGCTAACCTTTCTGCCATGGACAATCATGGTCGCTTAGGGCGATTGTCTGGACAAGGGCGACAGCAGAGAAACAACAAATAAAGTCCTTTCAACCTTTGGGTTGGAAGGACTTTATTGTTTAAATCTTACGACGAAGCAGACGTTCGTCAAGGCGCAACGTAGCGATAGTAATATCGGTCGTTAGGAGCGGCGTCGCCGTTGGTTGTAAATTCTGACCAATCGCCGAGAACGTTGATTCCATCTGCCCATTTGAAGCGGAACGTCGGTTTCTTCGAATCAGCGGGAAGAATAGAACGGGGGATCTTTAACTCAATTTCACTGCCTGCAATTTTGTATTCGACAGGCAATGCTTTCACTGATGAATCAATCTCGTTTTTACCCTCGAAGTTGCGCGTCGCAACTAATTCGAGACCCTTGCCGTCTTTGGATGAACGAACAATATAATCGTTGCCGTTGATTCCGGTTTTTGAATTTTCGTCAACGTCGAGAAGAAGCGACAGCCAGTTTTCCGAGGAAGGATCGCCCTGAATGGAGTTTTGGGTCTTCGCATAGAAGAAAAGATGATTATTATCGAAGGAAACACGTGCTTCAATAAAGTCGTTGCGTCCAGTGTTATTAACATATTTTTGATCCTTGCCCCATCCTCGACAGTCACGGTGGACCGGGTCAGAAATGGTATCATAGAAATTCGGCGCAACCTTACTCCAATCTGAAAAGACCCCGTCGACGTCAATTGGTCTGGTTTTAGCGGGATTGGGACGAGAAACGCCCTTAAAACGACGAATATTTGAAATCATCTGATAGTAATAAGCGTCGCCATGTCCGCCTTTCATCGGTTCGCAATCACGACTGAATTCCTCGTTGAATTGGTCGACAAAGGAGACGGGAGTCGCGCCGTGGAAGGGCGCGTTAATGTCAAAGCGTCCGGCGATCCATTCGTTCCAACCTGTAATAAAGACAATCTCTGGATCAACCTTAAGAGCTCGTTCCCACTGTTCCTGAAAATTTTTGCCAGTGAAGTCGCAATCTTCAGGCGCGGGCTCAGCGCCATTGTGATAGCTTCGCCCATAAGAGCGCGGGTTGCTCAGAACGCCAAGCTTTCCGTCCACAGCGTTTTGCGCGACTCCGACGCCCATCTCTTCGAGTTCGCCCTTGTCGTTGTAATATTCATGTTGAGGATAAGCTTCAAGCCAGCTCCACTGATTTGGCTTAGTAGGACCCGAAAAGTAGTCTGGCTGGGAAGGGCGAAACGTGAAAAAGTCGAGAATATCGCGAGTTTCTTCATCATAGTCGCCGACGCCTATCAGAAAAACCTGATTGACAGGTTCTCCATTGTTTGTCGCCTCCAGCCATGTGACGCCTTTAATGGGATTGGCTTTACCAGCGGCGTCCGTATAATTGTCGCCACTAAGAGAATGGGCCCACCAACCAACGCTCTCGCCCTTTGCTTTTGAGAGTTCTACCGTATAGATTCCGGCGGGGTAGGGCGCCTTGAAATTGAAAGAATAAACGTCGTTATCTTTCACACCAACATTTTTGTGCAACTCAAGCGTTTTACCAGATTCGTTAAGGAGTCGGAAATTGACAGCGCAGTTATTTTCAGTCCAAGTGGGTGAATTGAGCGAGATTTTTTCGAAGGGTTCGTTGATAGAGAACTTCTGAGTCAACACCGCTTTTCCTTCGAGCTTCACGGGAGTGCAACCGTTACAGTTGAGAGCGCCTGTAGCGCGGACGAAGTCAGGATCGGCCAGAATGAGCGGCTTGCCTTTCCACATAAACCACACGTCGGGATAGAAGTTCTGAGAGTAGACTTCATGCCAGAGTTCACGCACAACTTTGTTAGGATCCCAGAACGGACAAAGAAACGCGACTTTCGGAACCTTGTTGCCCGCCTTCTGCATTTCGGAGAAGACTTTGAAGAGCGGACGGTACGATTCGGGATAGGTCAGCTGATTGGTCACATCAAAGCAAATCACGTCGACGCCAGCGTCTCCAAGCATTTGAGCGTGCTTACGAAGAACGGCTTCGTCCTGTCCGACGTAGTAACCGAAGATTGATTCGCCCCAGTGGTGAGGCTCGTACATTTTGCCCCAATAGGGAGCGTTGGGGTCGTCTCGTGCCTCAGGATGTTCTTTAATAATCTCAGAGATGTTGTAAGGACCCGCCTCTCCATGTCGCCCAAGCCAAAGAAAATAGAAACAGGCGATAAATTTATCAGGTTTGGTTGCGCCAACGTCTTCGTAAGTTGGAAGAGCCCGTCCAAGATCGTCAGTCGCAACCCATTGATCGCTCTGCGCTGGATTCCAGGAAGCTCCGACATTGCTCTTCGCTTCAACCCCATAGGAATTCACGCCAAAAAAAGCGACTGCGCAAACGACGATCGCCTGAAAAACTGCCGTATTAAGCCTAAACCTGTATTTTGGAACGATGATAGTTGTAAAGATCATTATCAAAAAGACTCCAGAATCTGAAAGGGACGCCGCCAATTGCCAATTGTGTCGTTGAACAACGACCGTCCAGATTATACAATGGCGGCGCGTCGAAAGAAAGCGACTTCAACGAATTGACGTCCAACCGCCGTTTTAAAAGGAACGTTAATATGCTCGAAAGTATTATGCTCAAACGTATTTTACATTCAGGTTTGCTGGTTCTTACGCTAATTGTTGCTTTACCGTCTCCCTGTGTGAACTCCCTTCAACTCGTCGCTCAGGAACACGTCGCCGCAGCGGTAGAGTATGAACAGGTTGCCGACATTTCCTACTATTCAGAGGACGCTCTCAAAGACGCCGACGATTATCAGAAGTCGCAGTGTCGTTTGGATATCCTCTATCCTAAGAACGCGAAGGAACCCTTTGCGACTATTGTTTGGTATCACGGCGGCGGTCTCACAGGCGGTCAGAAGTATTTTCCATCGGCTCTGAAGCGAATTCCCGCGTTTAAGGAAGGCAGGCTGGCAATCGTTGCCGTTGGTTACCGTCTTTCTCCAAAAGTTGCGTTTCCTGGATTCATTGAAGACGCGGCTGCGTCGACTGCCTGGACGCTCCGTCATATCGCCGAATACGGCGGAGATCCCAATAAGGTGTTCGTCTCGGGAGGAAGCGCGGGAGGTTATCTCACCGCGATGATTGGGACGTATCCAAAATGGCTTAACGCTTTTGACGCCGACCGGAGCGAACTTGCCGGACTTATTCCTGTCAGCGGTCAGATGACAACCCATTTCCACGTCAAGGAATTATTGAATTATCCGGGAGAGCAGTACAATCCGGTTATCGATGAAAACGCGCCTCTTGGCGGACTTTCCAGCGACTATCCGCCGATTCTTTTCGTCATGGGGGATCGTAAGGTTGAATGGCTCTGTCGTGTCGAGGAGAACGAATTAATGGCCGCGTCTCTAAAAGCGCTGGGCGCGCCGCTGGTTGAGTTTTCTGAAAACGAGGGCTTTACCCATGGAATCTCAGGCATGGGGGACGACGTCAAACCCGAACTTCTTGAGACGATCAACAACTTCATGAAGCGCGCTATCGAATACAGGACAAACGCGTCCTCATCGTCCAAATAAAGCGCGTTTCACGCTCGTCTTGTATCGGGATTTGGTCTCGGTAAACACGTCGAGCGAGCCGCGTGGCGTTCTATTGACGAAAACAACGCTTCGATTAAAATACGCTCCGAACGATATGGATAAAGCGACGTGTCGTTCGTGAGCTTCTTTTT
>CACYBR010000114.1 GCA_902772705.1 uncultured Planctomycetota bacterium | reverse complement strand
CGCGCTATGATTCTTTCTCGCAGCTCGCGCGCAACGCGGGCAATAATTCGTGGCCTTTCGCGAACACGCCGGTCTTTACGGATAGGATTCCGACGATTCTTTGTCCGTCAGACGCCGCTTCGTTCCTGCCCTCTCCGCATCAGAACATGGCGCGCACGAGCATATGCGTGAGCCTCGGCGACGGAATGTGGCATAACGCTCGTCCCGACTGGGGCGAAAGCGCGTCGGCAAAGGTCGATTCGCGCGGACTCTTCGCGCCGCTGACGTGGCGTCCTCTCTCGATCGCCACCGACGGCACGAGCAATACGGTAGCGGTGAGCGAAATGGTAGGCGACGGCAACGGTTCGATTCGGGTTAAGGGCGGCGTCTACAAGACGGGCGCGTTGCACGACGGTCAAGCCAAGCCGGCGGCGTGCCTTACGGACGCACGAAGCGTCAACGACCCCAACGTGCTGAAGTCGGGGACGGACGCCTGGCGCGGATTGTTGTGGACAGACGGCCGTTCCGTTAACGCCTGCTTTACGACGGTTTTGCCTCCGAACTCTCCATGCTGTATCTACACGTGGCCGAATATCGAAAACTACGCGTGGGGCGTGTTCTCTCCTCAGAGTTTTCACAGCGGCGGCGTGAACGTCGGTATGGCCGGCGGTTCGGTAAGATTCGTATCTGACACGATCGACAGCGGTTCGGCGAACTCTTACGGCGTGACGTCCGGTCAGTCGCCCTACGGCGTCTGGGGCGCGATGGGTACGCCTCAGGGCGGCGAGACCGTTTCTACGAACTGACTCTGCGGAAGGAGAATGAGAATGAATCGTATCAGATTCTATTCGGCGGCGTTGGCGGCGTTGACCTGCCTCGCAACGCTGGCGTCGGGCTGCGCACGCGAAAAGACTCCTCCCGACATGCCGAAGCTATATCCAACGTCGATTACGGTGACGCAAGACGGCGCGCCGTGCGTCGACGCGTGCGTTCAGTTGCTTAAAAGAGACGATCTGAACTACAAATGGCTCGCGGGAGGAACGACGGACGAGACGGGAACCTGCGTCGTCAAAACGATGGGTAAATTTAACGGCGCGCCTGAAGGCGATTTTAACGTGATTGTCTATAAGACGATACGCAACGAGAGCGAAACGCGCAAAAACGTGGCGCAACCCACCGACCCAGCGGAGGCGCGCGAGTGGATTAAAAAAGTCGCCGAAGAGGAAAAAGAGTTCGACTACGTTGATACGAAGTACAAAAAAGTCGACACGTCCGATCTTACGATTACCGTCTCCAGAGGCAAGAACGCGGTTGCTTTTGAGGTCGGACCGGAGGTCAAGGTGGAAAACGTTTCAACGTTGCAGAAGCTTTAGTTGCCACGCGATTTTTCGGTCGACGTTCAAAACAACGACAACGCCCTTTCAGCGTCCGCTGCGAGCTGAAGGGGCGTTGTTGTTTTGACCAGTCGCGATTATCACAGCGCGCGCGTCAGCGCCGCAAGGTCGTAGAGCCACGCTTCGACGATATATGGAAGATTCGCGTTGCGGTCGATCTGATCGAGCGCGTCGATCGTGCGTTCCGCGCAGTCGAGCGCGAATTCCGGCGTCGCCGCGCACGACTGAACCGCGCGCCGAACAAAGGGCGCGACCGCCGCCGCTCCCGGCTCGCCTGTTCCGTGAAGCGCGTCGGCGCTCAGCGCGCGATAGAGCGCGCGATAATACGCAATGGCGGCCTTGAGCACGTTTTGAAGGCGCAAACGACGTATTGGCGCCTCTTTCGACTCCTTGTCGACGTACTCGCAGACTTTGGCGGCGAGCTCGACCCCTTTGATTTTGCCACGCGCCAGCTCGGTGAGGAGCGTATGCTGGAACTGAGAAAAGTCGGAGTTGAGCGCGCGATACGCTTCCGTCATGGAGCCGCCGGAGTTGCGCGCGATCGCCTCGGCTTCTTCCGGAGAAGCAACCTTGCCCTGAGTCAACAGGATATCGGCGACGGCGTCCTCCGGAAGCGGCTGGAAGCGAAAGATCTGGCATCGAGAACGAATCGTTGGGAGCTGTTTGGCTGCGCTCGTGCCTATTAGGATAATGATGGTGTTTTTCGGCGGTTCCTCAAGCGTCTTGAGCAGCGCGTTGGCTCCTTCGAGATTGAAATAATCCGCGTCGTCAATGACGGCGACGCGTCGCCCCCCCAGAAACGACGTCTGATTGAGTTCGTAGCACAGTCCGGACTGCATTCGTTCGTCTTTGGCGCCAACGAGCAGTTCAAGAGGCAACAGCGACTTATCCGCGGGCTTGCAGACATAGTGGAAGTCCGGGTGAGTCGGCACGACGGCGCCGGGGGTCGAAACGTTGAGCTCGAATTCGCGACAGCTGGCGCATTCTCCGCACGGCTGGAATTGCTCAAGGAGCTCGGCGGGAGAAAGGGAAGGGTCGAGGCTCTGGTTCTCGTTAAGGAATTGACGACGGCAGAGGAGCGTTTTGGCAAGCGCGAACGCGAAGACGCGTTTGCCGACCCCCTGCGGTCCGACGAAGAGAAAGCTTCCTCCGAGACGTCCGCGTCTGTTCGCGCGAGCAAACTGAATTGCGATCTCGTCGGCTCCGAAAACGCCCTGCCAGCTCATTCTTTCTCTCCTGTAACGGAATAGGATCGTCCTGACCGCGCGGATTCCTTTTGCGCGGACTTCTCTTCAGATTAACGGATTTTCATCAAAATACAAGAGACCGGCGCGTCGTCCTTATTTATGACGCTCTTTTCGGCTTTTTGCGGCGCTGAAGAATTGAAACCGCCGTTTCGATCTGGTAGAATCTGCCTGTCGCGAGGCGGTCGCGCCGACGCGACCCTTCTGTTCTGAGTTCGCGGTTTTTGGAGGAAAGAAAAATGTGCGCAAATCGTCGTGAATTTCTGGGCGTCGCTTCCGGCGTCGGTCTCGCTGTTAGTCTGGACGCGCTTGCCGGCGTCTCCCTTATCGAAGAGGACGCGACGGCGAGTCCCGTCGCGCCCGATCCGAACGATCCAAACGACCCGAACGCGATTACCGATCCTGAACATGAGATTGGCAAGCCGTACGTCGGCTGGCACGAGGGCGAGCTTGACCTCCACTTTATCCACACCGGGGTCGGCGAAAACGCGTTCCATATTATGCCCGACGGTACGACGGCGCTCGTTGACGCCGGGGACTGGGACCACGCTCATTATAAGGACGGCGTGGCGCATCTTCCGGACGAATCGCGGCGCCCGGGAGAATGGATCGCGCGGTACATTTCACGCCTGCGACCTGACCTCAAGAAGATCGATTACGTTATGGCGTCGCATTTCCATACCGACCACATCGGCGACGGGCGCTTTGGCGCGGGAATGAAGGGGCTCGAAGGAGACAAGGATTATCAGATCAGCGGAATCTCGCACGTCGGCGAATTTTACGAGTTCGGGACGGCGTTCGATCGCGGCTATCCCGATTACAGTCGTCCGACGACGTGGGCTCCGAAGGAACGCGAGAATCTCGTGAAGTTCTGGAACTACGCTGAGGAGAAGCTCGGGCTCAAGCGTGAGAAATTTGAGGTCGGCGCGCTCGATCAGCTCAAGCTCGTCAACGCGCCGGAGAAATACGATTTCCACGTTCGCAACGTCTGCGCGAACGGCGTCGTCTGGGGCGGCGAAGGAAAGGAGAACGTCGATTATTTCGAACGCTATCCGAAGAACAAAGAGACGAACAAGAATGAAAACACGCGTTCGCTCGGTTTTGTTATGCAGTACGGCGCGTTCCGCTTCTATTCCGGGGGCGACGCGAGCGGCGTGATCCTCGACGAGAACGGCAAGTCGGTCGGCTTTGAGGACGCGATCGGACGCGCGGCGGGTCCCGTCGACGTCTGCAAGGCGAATCACCACAGCTATAAAGACGCCATGACGAAAGGGTTCGTCAACGCGGTCGCGCCGCGCGTCTTTATCGTTTGCGTCTGGGACAAGTGGCATTTGCAGGACAATACGGCGAGCGCGATGTGCGACGAGACGCCGACCGGCTATCCCGGGCCTCGCGTCATGTGCCCGACGGCGGTTCATCCGGGGAACGCCGAGATGATGCAGGATAAATCGTGGCGTCGCCGACTCGTTGAGATCGGCGGGCACGTCGTCGTTAAGGTCTTCGACGGCGGCGCGAAGTACAAGGTTTATTACCTGACCGCGAAGGACGAGAGCATGAACGTCGAGCTCGTCTTTGGTCCCTTTGATTCGACGGGAACCGCCCGCGCCGCGAACGCGTGATCGACGATCGGAGCGTGACGATGACGATCAAACGCCGTCAATTTTTGCAGTTCGCGACCGCCGCGGCGGTCGCGCCGTCCCTTGCCGACGCCCTGACGAAGCGAGCGGACGCGAGTCCCGTTGCGCCGGATCCAAACGATCCGAACGACCCGAACGCGATTACGGACCCAGACCATGAGATCGGCAAGCCGTATCGGGGGTGGAAGGAGGGCGAGCTCGACCTTCACTTCATCCACACCGGGGTCGGCGAAAATATGTTCTATATCATGCCCGACGGCACGACGGCGCTCGTTGACACGGGAGACCGCGACGCGGCGCATTACAAGGACGGCGTCGCGATTCTTCCGGACGACGCGCGTCGTCCGGGCGAATGGGTCGCGCGTTATATTTCGCGTCT
>CACYBR010000113.1 GCA_902772705.1 uncultured Planctomycetota bacterium | reverse complement strand
CGGTCGATTTCAGGGTATGCCGATCGAAAAGGTTCGTGAAGCCGTTCTTGTTGCGCTTGAAGAAACGGGAGCCCTCGTTAGAGTTGAAGATCGTCAGATTGAAATTGCTAAGTCTGATCGTTCCAAAACTTTTATTGAGCCCTATTTGAATGATCAGTGGTTCGTCAAAATGGACCGCCTTGCTCAGACTGCCATGGACGCGGTCGCCAGCGGCGAAGTGGAGATTAAGCCCTCGCGTTACGCCAAGGGGTACCTTGACTGGCTATCAGAAAAGCGCGACTGGCCCATTGGTCGCCAGCTATGGTGGGGACATCAGATCCCGATTTGGTATTGTCCGGACGTCGAAGAGGACGTTCTCAAGTCCGCTTTTGCTGGTCGTGAAGACGTTATTTGGCGCCGTAACGAAGCCAACGACGGTTGGTTGATATGTTCTCGCGAAGAAAATCTTGCTGAAGACGCCGTTCCGGGCGTTAAGCTCAAGCGTGATGAAGACGTGCTTGACACATGGTTTAGTTCGGCTCTTTGGCCTCACTCTACCCTTGGATGGCCGAACGACACTCCTGAGCTCAAGTACTATTATCCGACTAGCGCTCTGATTACCAGTCGCGATATTATCAGTCTTTGGGTCGCGCGAATGGTGCTTGCCGGTTACTTTAATACGGGCAAGAAACCTTTTCAGGAAGTTTTCATCCATCCGAAAATTCTTGACAAGTACGGCGAGGGCATGTCGAAGTCCAAGGGCAACGGAGTCGATCCAGTCGCTGTCATGGAGAAGTTCGGGGCAGACGCTTTGCGTTTTGCGCTTCTGTATCTGACGACTGAAAGTCAGGACGTCCGTCTTGCTCTCGATTTCGAATGTCCCTATTGCCAGGCGTCGATCGAACAGACGAAGAAGAATCGTATCCAACATACGATCGAGTGTCCAAAGTGCAAGAAAAAGTTTTCGACTCAATGGGCCGATACGCCCGAGGAGAAGGCGTTGCCGCTTGGTCCGGTTGTCGGCGAGCGTTTCGAGGTTGCTCGTAACTTCTGCAACAAGCTCTGGAACGCTTCCAGATTTGTAATGATCAATTTGGAGAATTACACGCCTCGTGAGGTTTCCAGATCGGAACTCTTCGTTGAAGACCGTTGGATCCTGAGCCGTCTAGCGACTGTTACGAAGCATGTTACGGCTTCGCTTGAAAATTACAAGTTTTCGGAAGCCGCTCGCGCGCTGTACGATTTTGCATGGGACGAGTTCTGCAGTTTTTACGTCGAAATTTCCAAGGCCCGTTTGTATGATCCAGAACGCCGCGACCTCGCTCAGAACGTTTTGATTGGCGTGTTGGACGCGCTTCTGCGTCTCCTTCATCCGTTGACGCCATTTGTTACAGAAGAAGTTTGGCGCCGTCTTGCCGACTTTGCCCCTGTTCGTGGACTCAAACCAGTTGAAGCAACGGAGAGCGTCACAATTGCCCCGTGGCCAGTTCCGGACGAATCGGCTATTGACGAAAATATCGAGGCGCAGTTCTCGCAATTTCAGGAGGCGCTTCGTTGCGTTCGTGACGCGCGCGCACGCCAGAACGTTCCTCCGCGAACCAGCGTTCGATTTGCGATCAAGTGCTCTGACGAAGTTGCCGAGCTAATCAAACCGATGAGCGAGTACTTCGAATCGATGGCTTGTTCTGTTCTGGCTGAAATTGGTCCTTCAGTCGAGCCTCCCGTGCTTTCCTCAAACGCGACCACTACTTCGATGGAAGTCTATGTTGACGTTGCCGAACTCATTGATATTCCTGCGGAAATCAAGAGAAAGGAAAAGGAGGTTGAGAAGCTTAACGGCTTCATTAAGTCTAAAGAAGCTAAGCTTTCTGGCGATTTCGTCAATAAAGCGCCGGCGCAGGTCGTTGAGAAGGAACGCGCGTCCCTTGAGGACCTTCGCCTTCAGCGTGATGTTAATGTAAAAACCCTGGAACGCCTTCAGGGGGTTTTGAATGGGAGAAAGTGAGAGTAAACGCTTCGTCGCGTTTGTTCTCGCAGAGCGTCCGTAGTCTGACGTCTGGCTCGTTTCGGACGCGGATTTTTGCAATAATTGGCATTATGCCAGCTAACCTTTAACAGAAAACACTGCATAACGATGAGTGAATCCTGCAATTGTTCTGACTGTAAGATCCGGCCCAATTTCAAGAAGGGCGACGGTCTTGTTCCTGCGATTGCGCAAGATTACAAGACTGGTCAGGTCTTGATGATGGCCTATATGAACGAAGAAAGCTATAACGAGACGCTCAGGCTCGGGTACGCCGTTTATTATAGTCGTAGCCGCCAGAAACTGTGGCGCAAGGGCGAAGAAAGCGGAAACGTTCAGAAGGTTCATGAGATCTATATTGACTGCGACTGCGACACGTTGCTTCTCAAAGTCGATCAGGTTGGCGGTTCTGCATGCCACGAGGGATATCCGAGTTGCTTTTTCCGCAAGCTCGAAGGCGACGACTACGTTGTTGTCGGCGAACGCGTTTTTGATCCGAGCAAGGTCTATAAAAAGTAGCGGCTCGTCCAGTTACGTTTTACTTACTTCCGAAGATAACGAAAGCTGTAGAAAATGGCTGAAAATATTTTAAAGCTTGGTATTCCTGCCGGTAGCCTCCAGGAATCAACCGTCGAACTTTTCCGTAAAAGCGGTTTTAATATTACTATTGAAAAGCGTAGTTATTTCCCGACCATTGACGATGAGAACGTCGAATGCATGCTTATTCGTGCTCAGGAAATGGCGCGTTACGTGGCAAATGGAGTCCTTGACGCGGGTCTCACCGGACATGACTGGATTGTTGAGACTGGCGCCGACGTTGTTGAGATCGCCGAACTGATCTTCTCGAAAGTTAGTCGTCGCCCGGTTCGTTGGGTTCTCTGCGTTCCGGAATCTTCTCCTGTCAAAACGGTTAAGGATCTTGAGGGTAAGACGATTGCGACCGAAGCGGTCGGACTCACCAAATCTTATTTGGCGAAGCATGGGGTGACCGCGAACGTTGAATTCAGTTGGGGCGCCACGGAAGTCAAGCCGCCGCGTCTTGCCGACGCAATCGTCGAGGTCACTGAGACTGGTAGTTCGCTTCGTGCTAACAACCTGCGTATTGTCGACGAGATCCTCCAGAGTACGACTCGTTTTATCGTCAATAAGAAAGCGTACGCCGACCCGTGGAAAAAGGAAAAAATCGACGATTTGGTCCTCATGCTCAAGTCGACGCTCGACGCCGAAAGTAAGGTCGGTCTTATGATGAATGTCCCGAAGGACAAGCTTGAGGCCGTTCTGAAAGTTCTGCCCGCCATGAAGAAGCCTACTGTCTCGCCCCTTTCTGATTCCGATTGGGTGGATCTTATGACGGTTGTCGACGAAAAGTCTGTCCGTTCTTTGATTCCTGAGCTTAAGAGAGAAGGCGCCTTTGGAATTATCGAATTCCAGATCTCCAAAATTATCGACTGATCCGGTCTTCGGCCTGTCCCTTTCCCTCTGAGGAGGACGCTAATACGAAAAACGCTTCTTAAAAGACGTCTTACAAACGGCGCCCGAGTGGAAGCGTTTTTCTTTTTTCAAAGTCTAGGCTCTTTAACGCTTTGTAATTGGGTGATGTTGTTATGAACAAGTCGTTGAAATCGAGTCTTCTTGCTGGATTCTGTGTGGTTTTCCTGACGACTTCGGTTGTCTTTGCCGCAGATTTCGACTTCTCGAATAATTTCAAGAAGTTCGTTGACGAAGGAGACATGCCTGGAGCTGTTTTGATTGTTGCGACCCCGACGGAAATCCTTTCGACTGAATCGATTGGCTGGGCTGACGTTGCTTCTAAAACGCCGATTAATGAAAACACTCAATTCTGGATCGCGTCAAACACCAAGGCGGTTGTCGCTGCTGCGACAATGATCTGCGTGGACGAAGGGTTGCTTGATCTTGACGCTCCTGTGGAGCAGTATTTGCCGCAACTTAAAGATCTGAAGGTAGGGCGCCCTCAAGAGGACGGTTCGGTTATACTGACCCCAGTTGCGTCAAAACCGACCTTGCGTCAGGCTCTCAGCCATACCGCTGGGTTACGTTTTATTACAACTTTTCAGGAACGTTATGGTATTGACTCGTTGCCCGTTGAGCGTTTGATGACGACCGTTGGCATGTCGCCGCTGATCGACGAACCGGGCGCTCGTTACTCCTATTCCAATCTTGGGATTGATATTGCTCAGGCGGCAGTTGAGGCTGTAACTGGCGTTCCCTTTGAAGAATTCCTCCAGAAAAGGATATTCGATCCTCTCGAAATGACGGATACGACGTTCTATCCAGACGAAGATCAACTCAAACGAATGGCTACCCCCTACGCCTGGGACAACGACGCGCACGTTCTCAAACCGATACGTTTTACTCAAATGCCGTCGATGGACGATGGTTCGCCGCGTTATGCCGAAGGCGGCGGCGGACTCTTTTCTACCGCAAAGGACTTCATTAAGTTCTACCAGATGCTAGGCGGCAAGGGCGTCGGAGCGACTGGCAAACGAATTCTTTCCGAGAAGGCGGTTGAAACGATGTCCACGAAGCAGACGGGCGATAATATTGCCGATTCCTACGGATTTGGACTTGTCGTTTCTGACAAAAGCTTTGGACATGGCGGCGCGTACGGAACCCAAGGCGTAGTTTACCGCGATTCAGGAATTGTCGCCGTTTATATGGTCGCCGTCGGCGGACTGCCGAAACAGGGCGAAGCGAACGGGGTTTTCCGAAGTAGCGTTGAAGCGGTGGCAAATCTTCGCGGTACGAAGTGAATACGTTACGGCGGAACTTTGACCCTGTAGCGCTTTCCAGCGCGTTACGGTTTAGTCTTTCCTTAGATTGGGGAGTTGGAGTCAATGAGATTTTTACGTTTTGATAGCGTTGGCGGAGCTTCGGGCGACATGATTCTTGGCGCTTTAGTTCGTCTTGGAGTCGCTCCTGAAGTCATTGAACGAGAAATTCGTAAATTGATTCCGAACGAGGCTTTTTCCTTTAAAATCAAGGAAAAGAGCGAATTTGGCGTGTCCGGTATTTACCTAACGGT
>CACYBR010000112.1 GCA_902772705.1 uncultured Planctomycetota bacterium | reverse complement strand
TTATTCCATCAACGGTTTCGCCTCGATCGAAGTGACGATCAAGACGCCCGAGGGCGACGTCGTCGGTCATGAGCTGCGTTCCTCCAACGAAACCTCCCTCTCTGAAAACGGATTGCCCCTTCCCTACCGCTTCAGGATTCCGATCAAAGACTGCAAACTCTGGACCCCGGAATCGCCCAATCTCTACGTCGCCGACGTCGTCGTACGCAACGCCAACGGCGACGCGATCCACGGATGGACCGAACGCTTTGGCGTCCGTGAACTCAAGGTCGTCGGCAAGCAGTTTTTCCTTAACGGACAGCCGTACTTCCTCCGCGGCGGCGGCGATCACAACTATGATCAGCTCCAGCTCTTCGAGCTTGGAAATCACAAACAATTCCACGACCATATCGCTATCTACAAACGCGCCGGCTTTAACTACATGCGTTTCCACACCCACAGTCCCCTGCCGGAATATTTCGAAATGGCGGACGAATTGGGGCTACTCCTTCAGCCGGAACTCCCGTACTATCACGACGTCCCCTGCGAAGGATTTGAATTCAACCCGAAACGCGAAATGTTTGAATCATTCCGCACGAATCGCCGATACGTTTCCTTCGCAACCTACTCATACGGAAACGAGGGGTTCCTCGGAGCGCCACTCGATCAGGAAATGTACCAGTGGGTCAACAAGTACGATCCGGATCGACTCGTTCTACATCAGGACGGCGGCATTGGCAACAAACCGCTGGTCAACAGCGACTTCGTCACCAACGGCGTAAACGGTCCTTCGATCATTAACCCGTGGACGCCAGGAGATCACGACGCGCTCGAGGCGCCCTTTGTCGCCCACGAATACCTCAACCTCGCTATCAAGATGGACCCGCGACTTGAGCCAAAGTTCACCGGAATCCGCGTCTCGCCCGTGAGCGTCTCTCGATGGCTCGAAAAGCTCCAAAGCGTCGGTCTCAACGAGGAATGGGGCGCAAACTGCATCGCCGCGGCTGAAAAGCTGCAGGGGATCTATCAAAAGCGAGGACTCGAATCCGCGCGACGCGACCCCGCTTGCGACGGTTACATCTTCTGGTCGTTGGTCGACGCCTCCATTCCTCAGGGAGACTGCGTCGCCGCTCAGGGATACCTCGACTCCTTCTGGAATCCACGACCCAACGGAATACAGCCCGAGGAATTCTACCGTTTCAACGGCCCCACCGCGCTCCTGACGAAAACCAATCTCGACGCGCCTGTCCTTGAAGCCGGCCTCGACTTCCACGCCGATATCATGCTTTCTCACTACGACGCGGCCGCCGTTCCCCCAGGCGCGCTGACTTGGAAATTTGCGACAAAGGACGGCTCGAAGGTCCTCGCTCAGGGCGAATTCAAACACAACGAAATTCCCGTTGGATTCGCGGGCGTCCTGGAATCCCTCGACCTGACGATCCCCGACGGAGTCCTCGACGAGGCGACCGCGCTCGATTTCACCGTCGCGCTCAAAGGAACCCCGATCGTCAATTCCTGGCAGTACTGGTTCTTCCCGAAACGCGTCAAGCCGTCCCTTGACGGCGTCGCCGTCTCCGATTACTGGTATCCCGCTTTTTCAGAGATTTACGACAACGTTAAACGCATCCCCGGCAACGCGTCCGAATCCTCCGAAGCGACCGACTCCGACGTCTGGGTCGTCGCCCCGGGCGATCCCGCTTACGCCGAAGGGATCGAACAAGGACGACGCCTTCTGGTAATCTCGCCCGCGTCCAGCGCTCCGAACGTCTCTCTCGGATGGTGGGCGCTCGGCACGCAGGTCGGCGCGGCGATCGCGGACTCGCCCGCGTTTGACGGGTATCCAAACGCCAACGTCATGGACGAACTGTGGTTCCGACTCGTGCGGGTCGGCGCGCCTGATCTCAAGACGCGTCCGCTGGGCGACGCCTTCGAGCCCCTGTTCGTCGGCGAAGGACGCGACAGCTACTATCTCTATCTGGGGCAGACCAAATTCCAGAACGCCAGGATCCTCGCGTCCTACGCGCTCGACCTCGTTCAAAACGTTCCGGAATCCAACGCGCTTCTCGATTCGCTCCTGAGCTATGCCAAGAGCGACGCGTTCGAGCCTGAGACAGAGACGTCGTCGCTTCGGGTCGTCAAGCTTTCGATCCCGCAAGACGTCGTCTGGGGTTTCAACAAGCTTGTCAAAACGCCTGACGAGGAGCTTCAGCCGTGGTTCACGCTCTACGAAGACAACGTTCTTTATACGTCGTGCCGTCAGAATAACCTCGACAACGAGTTTGTGTGGCAAACGAACGAGCGCGAGCTCAAAGCCGAGGAATCGACAACCTTCATGTTTACCGGCGCGCTCGGATACTGGTCCGAACCGAAAACCGACGGGTTTCTCATGACGATCGACGGCAAGGAACAGATACGATTCGATCTGCCGGAAAGTAATGAACTCAACGTCGGCGACTCCGTCGAGTGGAAGTCGGAAGACGGCAAAGCGACGCTGGCTTTTGAAGTCAGACGCGTCAATCCTCAGGGTCCCGACTATTTTGGCGTCTTCACTCTGACCGTCGCGAACGCCGAGCTCGATTCTTCCGCGCGGCAGTCGACCGTCAGCGTGAAGTCGCTCGGAAAAGGCAGTCGTCGCTGGTTCACCGTCAACGAATATCGCGGACTGCGAGTCGACTCAGAACTCCAGAAAAAGTAACACGTTTGATCTGAACATTCATCAATGGAAGAATTTTTAACCAATCCGTTTATGGCGTCGCTCGCCGTATTAATCGGCGGGCTCGCGCTCGTCGCCGGCGGCGAGCTCCTGGTACGCGGCGCGACCAAGATCGCGCTCGGTCTCCGCGTCCCGCCGCTGATCGTTGGACTGACGATCGTCGCGCTATGCACGAGCGCTCCGGAAATGGCGGTCTCGTTTTCCTCCGTTCTGCGCGGCGATCCCAGCGTCGCCGACGTCGCGCTTGGAAACGTCGTCGGTAGCAATATCTGCAACATTCTGCTGATTCTGGGCGTTTGCGCGATTATCAGACCGCTTGCGTCTCCGGA
>CACYBR010000111.1 GCA_902772705.1 uncultured Planctomycetota bacterium | reverse complement strand
GATCTCAAGACGCGAGTGAATCTTTCGACGCGCACGCTCGTAGGCAAGGCTCCGCGGAGCCTTGCGATCATCGGCAAGAAGGTCTACGTCGGCATGTACTTTACGGACAACATTCTTGTCGTCGATTTGAGCGCGCGGCGCGCCAAGGCGAAGGAATTCTGCAAGCTCGGGCCGACTCCGGAGATGGACGCGGCGCGCCGGGGCGAGCTCGCGTGGAACGACGCGCAGCTCTGTTTCCAGACCTGGCAAAGCTGCAACAGCTGCCATCCGGACGCGCGTTCTGACGCGCTCAACTGGGACCTCCTCAACGACGGCATGGGCAATCCGAAGAACGCGAAGAGCATGGTCAACGCGATCGCGGTTCCTCCCGCCATGTGGCACGGGGTTCGCGTCAACGCGGAGTACGCGATTCGCACGGGCTTTAAATTCATCTGCTTCGCGAACGTTCCGGAAGAGACCTGTCTCGACGTGGAGGAGTACATTAAGAGTCTCAAGGAGGTTCCCAGTCCTCGTCTGGTCGACGGTAAGCTCAGCGAAAAAGCGCTGCGCGGCAAGGCGGTTTTTGAAAATGAGAAATACGCGTGCGTCGAATGTCACAGCGGCGAGTATTTCACGGATCAGCAGATGCACGACGTCGGTTCGCGCGCCGATTACGACCACCGCAGCGACTTCGACACGCCGTCGCTCCTCGGGATCTGGCGCACGCCTCCGTACATGCACGACGGTCGTTACGTGGACCTGCACGACGTCTTTATGGACGGCCGTCACGGCGACGTGCTCGGCGACGTCGACGAGATGACCGAAGAGGAATGCGACGATCTCGTGGAATACCTTCTTTCCCTCTGATCGCGTCGAGCCTGCGCCGCCGCGGCGGATTACAAAAAAATTTTTTTCGCCGCTAAGATCAGACGTCGCGCAACTTCCGTCGTTATGTAAGTCAGGAATTGAAAAAACTTTCAATTATTTAATCAATTTCTGGCGACAAAGTCGTCGATCAAGTGTATAATGCGGCGGGCGCGGTCGCTTAGACCCGTCTCCTGAAGAGGATCCAGCGCGGACTTGCACGGTCGAGCTATTGATTATACTTCTTCAGAAACTGTGCCTGGAAACGAAAGAGCCGGCGACGGGGCGCTGTTAAACTTTCCCCACGCCGGCTTGTTGAGGCGTTTACGACCGTGCAAGTGTTGTAAGGTTGTCCACGACGGTCTCGCCCTGCTTTGGGCGCGAACGACGCAGGTTGGTTATTATCTGTAAAAAAAGCGCGACGCCCTGATTTCTCATGGGCGCCGCGCTTTTTTTCTTTTGCCGCGTCGTCAACGGTCGACGACGGTCACGGGCGCGTAGAACGTTACGGGATTGCCCGTCGTCAGGCGCACGACGACCTTGATTCGATACTCTCCCGCCTTCTCAAAGAGGGGCGCGGCGCGAACGTCGGGCGTCAGGACGAAGGAATACCCGACGTCGTCGACGCGCCACGCGTCCGATTGTTGAAGCGCCTCAAGGACGCAGTCCGCGCCCGCGTCGACCTCCTCGTGACCCGCGACTGGCGCGAGCGTTTCCTCGAAGAGTCCGTTGGCGACGTAATAGCACGTATACGTCACGCTCGCGACGTTCGCGCCGTCCGAGAGCAGCGGCGCGTCCGTATCGAACGCGTCGAAGATACGCGCAAGAATCGTTATTCCCTGACCGACCATAATCGTATCTGAAGTCGAAACCACCGTCGTTATCGCCTCCCATCCCTGCGCCGCGCGCTCGCTCGGAACCGACGACGCGACGACGCGATATTGAACCCCTGAAACGCTCCACGCGTCGTCGCGCCAAAACCTCTCGCCGTCGAACGCACGAAACGACGTCCGACCGCCAACCTCCCCTGCCTCAAGCTCGCGCGTCGACGCTATCGGCGCCCCGACGAAACGCCAGACGCCCCCCGAATCGCGCCGCTCGATCCGAATCGTCGCGCTCTCCTCCGACGCGCGCCAGGTCAGCGTCGCGCGTCCGGCGCGCCTCGATACCGCCCGGAACGACGTCAGGCGCGCCCCAAGCTCGCAGGGCGAAACGCCCGAAAAGACCCCGTTCGAGACGTCGACCCCCGAGGGAACCGCAAGGTAGCCCACGCTCGCCGAATCCGCCGTGAACGCTACGCCGGTCCCGACTTCCACGCTCTGCGCGCTCACGACTCGGTCCGCGCCCGAGAAAACGAGCGTCGCGTCCTGACCCGTCGCGAGCCGGGCGAGCGTCGCGTCCGCGCACAGCGTCTCGCGACGACGACCCGCGACTATCGCCGTCGAACCCGGCGGCGGCGCGTCCTGCCACGTCGCGTTTTC
>CACYBR010000110.1 GCA_902772705.1 uncultured Planctomycetota bacterium | reverse complement strand
CCTGTCGGCCGAACAGTAGATTATTTTTCAAGTTAAATCAAGAGAACCGGAACAATAACGCCAATACGTCCTGACGCCGTCTGCGCCGTTCTTTTTTCCCTTCAACGTTATGTATAAAAACTTTGAAGAGACCTTTGATTTTTGTGTTTACAAAAATCAAAGAGTGGATTATAATACGCTATACATGGAACGCCATTGAAAGGGATAAAACAATGTCGAGTTTTGAAGTGATTCGGATTCTTCGCAAGACGGTTAGACGCTCAGAGCAGTGAAGGGCGATCATCATCAGTTTGTTCACCCGACAAAGAAGGGCAGGGTTACAGTACCGCATCCGAAGAAAGACGTCCCGATCAATACGCTCAAAAACATTGAAAAACAGGCAGGATTGAAATTCTCCAGATAGTCCAAAGGAGGACTTTGATGAAACAATATTACGCGTATTATGTGATTCTTGAACCGAGTTCTGACGGCTTCGGCGCTTTCTTCCCTGATCTCCCGGGAACGGCCTCTGGCGGCGTTAATTTTGAGGACGCCGTCTTTTCTTCAAAGGAATGTCTCGCTCTTCATTTGCACGGCATGGAAGAAGACGGCGATCCCATTCCCGCTCCGTCTACGCGCGACGAGATTGAGGTCCCGGACGGGTGCAGGCTGGCTCTTGTCTCCATTGATATGAAAGAGTATTACCCTGATGATTTCCCTGAAGAAAACCGGGGCGGGGCGCGAGTGGGAGCGGGCCGTCCCAGAAACTCTGGAAGACAGGCCAACAAGCGTCTGGTCGTGCGTATGACCGACGAAGAGGACGAGCTGTTGACGCGGCTTGCGACTGAAGCGCAAAAAAATAAATCGGAGTTCATTCGCGATCTCATTGCGGCGCAGGCGTAAAGAAAAAAACATGCCTGAAACAACAACGGACGGCGTTGAGTCTTTCAACGTCGTCCGTCATTTTTTGTAGCGTCGCGTTTAGGGGCGGGTATTTTGGCGGTTAAAGCGCTGGCGATTATCTTTCGACGCGTTGCCGGCATGGCGCCGCACCCTCTCCGCTGGGCCAACGAGCCGGTACGATTCAGAATCATGCGCCTCCGCCAACGAGCGGAGGCCTGGAGTTTCGCGCCGGATAATCGTTCAATTTATAGGCGGGCTCCGGCGCGTACCGGGAGCCGACCCTGTCGGCCGGGCTCTGGCGCGTACTGGGAGCCCCGCCTCTGGGCCGGACATAGCCGGTCGCTTCGATCATTCGCTGACCCTCTTCGGACAGCAGCCATTCGACGAGACGCGCGACGTTCGGGTTGGCGTTATCTTTGCGATAGATCGCGTAGAAGGAGCCGGAGATCGGGTACAGGCCGGCGCCGATATTGGCGGAATCGGGATAGACCCCGTCGACGGCGAGCAGCTTCACGCGGTCGTCGGCGACGATACCCGTGACATAATATCGAAAGGAGTAGCCGATCGAGCGGCCAAAGACGCTGAAGAGCGCTTTCGGGCCGCGCGGCGGTCGGATATCGCCTTCCATAAAGATATCCATCATCGTCTGACTGCCGGAGCCCGGGATTCGGGTAATCGGGTGGATCGGGCCGGGCGCGCCGCCGACCTCTTTCCAGTCGGTAATCTCGCCGCGATAGATTGCGCGCAGCTGTTCCGTCGTCAATCCGTTTACAGGATTCTCCTTATTGACGAAGAAGACGAACGCTTCGAGCCCGATCGGAACGAGTTCGAGTTCGACGCCCTTCTCTTCGGCGGCCCGCGCCTGCTCCGGCGACGGTCGCGCGCCGAAGAAGAGGTCGACCGACCCGTCGACGACCGCGTCGAAGCCCCGGACCGTGTTATGATACTGCATAACGCTGTCGGACGCAAAGTTCTCGCCATAATAGTTGTCGTCGGAAAACGCGCCGCCTTCGTACGTGACCGAGCCTTTCGGGTAGCAGTTCTCGATGACGGAGGCGTAGACGGGCACGAGCGCGGCGGCGCCGTCGAGAACCGGCAGTTTGTCGCCGGGCTGAAATTTCAGCGACGAGCCGGTTCGCGCGAGCTCCGAGCGTTCCTCGAACGGCAGATAGCGTCCGACGTCGATCATTTTGAGCTGGTTCGTCCCGCTGAAATTATTAGCGAGCCGGCATGTAAGCGTCCGATACAGAGCGGCGTTGATCGCGACGAAAAGAAGGATCGTCGCGAGAAGGACCGCGAGCTTCTTCATCGTCATGGCTCCCTTGCGACAAACTGAACGATCGACGAATTCCGGTACGCCCAGCCGATATAAGCCAGGTGCGCCGCCGTCGCGACGACTCCGAGCGTCGCGATAACAATCAGCGTGATGATAAAGGT
>CACYBR010000109.1 GCA_902772705.1 uncultured Planctomycetota bacterium | reverse complement strand
GGCTGTAAGTTTGACTGAGATTTCGGTAATAGCGCCCGGTCCATAAACGCTGTGTTTCTCGAACAAACCTTCTATCTGTTCCGAGCTTATACGCCGGGCAAACCCCTGAACTTCCCTGAGACCATCCAAACCCGCAACCGTCTTTTCTGGATTGAGTAGAAGCTCGTTTGTTGCCGCAATCTTGTCCTTCTGAGCACGGAGAATCTCCGGCGTAAGAGATTCAACCTTAACGCCGTCGTTATAGGTCCGATAATTGATCTGATAGTAAAGATTGTTCTGCTCTTCCATTCTGTCGCATGTGATCTTAATGCTTTTGGCATAAGGAATAGGAAGATAAAGATTGCGACCTCGGGAAGTTTCCTCTGAAAGGGGCGCTTCCGCTAAAGCGGTCCCTCCAACAATATCGCCAATATTGCCCGAGAAAGAGGGTTCCGCTGCGCCGTCAATATAGATATAGAAAGAGTTCTTGTAGTGAGGACCAGTAATCCACCAGCGAACAATCGCGCCAGGCCCCTCTGCTTCCATCAAAACCCACTCTGTACGATCTCCGTTTTTTTCTTCTCGGAGGAATTGAGAAGCGTCGCCGTTGGCGAACCAGTTGTCGTCTGGACTTTTGGCCGCTCTGTCGTAACTACTCGCCTGCTTACAAGAATAATCCGGAAACTTTGTGATTGCGGCGCGATCAGTCATTTCATCCAGCAGTGACGCCAGCGATACCGACTGCGCGCGAAGGGGAAAGGAAAAAGCACAAAGAATCGTTGAAACAATAAAAAGCGTTAAAAAACGAAGTGCAAAAATCTTTTTACTCATAGGAAATCGGCAAACATTTTCACGAATTGTTATCAAAAGCGCGTCAACAAAAAACGCGCCGACCGCGTAAATTGTATCGCAGTCGGCACGTGCAGGCAAGAATCGTTCAAGAGTTGCCCAAGCTCACGTTCTTTCACGCCATGCAAAAGGAAGGATCGCACGAATACGTTCGGCCGTTTTGGCAAAAACTTCGGGAGTCAGAGATTGTGCTCCATCGCAAAGGGCGCGGGATGGGTCGTTGTGAACTTCGATAATAAGACCGTCGGCGCCGCCGGCAACGGCGGCAAGTGCCATTGGAGGAACCAGACGCGCTTCGCCGGTCGCATGGCTTGGATCGATAACGACAGGAAGATGCGTCAAACGGTGAAGAACTGGAATCGCCGAAAGATCAAGGGTGTTGCGAGTCCGCGTTTCAAAGGTTCTGATTCCACGTTCGCACAGCATGACCTTCTCGTTTCCTCCTGCCATGATATATTCTGCGCTCGTCAAAAGCTCAGAAAGCGTGTTGGCAAGACCTCGCTTGAGAAGAATCGGCTTGTTAGTTTTGCCCAGTTTTTTGAGGAGTTCAAAGTTCTGCATATTGCGTGCGCCCACCTGAATAATATCGACGTCGGCGTCTTCGAAAAGATGAATATGCGAAGCGTCCATCAATTCTGTGATGATTGGCAAACCCGTCTCTTTTTTCGCGAGTTGCAACAGACGCAAACCTTCGGCGCCGAGTCCTTGGAAAGCGTAGGGAGAAGTTCGCGGTTTGAAGGCGCCGCCGCGCAAGATCGTGGCGCCAGCGTCTTTAACAGCTTTCGCGATTTCAATGATCTGCCTTTCGGACTCAACGGAGCACGGACCAGCGATCATCTGGAAATTACCGCCCCCAATCTTTATCCCATTAGACAGTTCAATGACCGTGTCCTCCTCGTGGAAACGACGATTGGCTTTTTTGAACGGATCCTGAACACGCTGAACCGAATCGACAATTTCCAGGGCGCTGAGCATGTCAATATCGACTCGCGAAGTATCGCCGACGAGACCGATAATAGTGTGAGCAGAACCAACAGAAAGATTTGTCTGAACGCCGAATTCCTTGAGACGATCAGTTAAGTTAGCAATCTGCGCTTGGCTGGCGTTCTTTTTCAACAAAATAATCATGGTAAGACCTTTATCTCTTCAAAATTTACGGTTCCAACACGAACCAAAAGTAAGAACTGAACTTCAGGGTAAATGACGAAAAAAAAGCCCCGCGTTTGTCGCAGGGCTTCTATGACGGTTCGAAGACTTCATCTTCCTCCCACTTCGTGCTATGGGGCGCTCCTACGCGACAAAACGCAATCTACTCATATCGCTCATAAAGCGATAATAGTAGTAATAGTAATAATATCGCGTAAAAAGGAAGCCGAAATCCATCTCAACTCTATTCCACGTATAACGCCATACGCCCAAAGCGTGGCGATCGTTCACAATCCGCCTCCTGACTATCCGGAGGCCCAACCAACTGGAATTATCGTTGCAAAGGAATAATCTGTCAAGCGAGGATTTTACAAATCTTGCTAAAATGCCTCATTAAATGCTAACACGTTTATCAATGATCGATAGAGCCCATATAATCGCGTAAAAGTCGAACGAACCGTCGTTCCTTCCTCCAGAAATCATAAACTAACAACCATTCAATTCCAGAAGAGAAAAGCGAAGGCTCGTTGAATATTGCCATGAACCATGAGGTGATTCAAGTACTTTTTCCAGCGACAGTGCAGAAGCGTTGAGAAGCTTTTTGAAACGAACGTTAAACGAGGTTCGGAAAGCGGAGTCTTTGGAGCAGTTGCAAGCGAAGCGTTATGAACGAACCGAAACACGCGCCAACAAGCGCAACAACTTATAACAACGCGGTTTAACGACGCAAATCGTTCGCGTCCAGTTGGAGGTTCCGCGTCGTCTATACGGATATTTTCTCGAACTACACGCATGGCGAGAGCGCTTTGATACTATGCACGACGGAGATGATAATCAACGGCGTTTCCACAAGGCAAGTTTCCAAAGCGTATGGAGTAGCTTTGCGAAGCGCCCTTCGAGATCGTCGGTATTCGAGATATGTAAAATGCTGAGCGTCGCCGTAGAAGGAGCTAGAAATCGCCAAATGTCAAACTTAGAGTAAAATGATCGCCACAGCGCGCTTTTTAGACGCTCCAATAGTCAAATCTGTTACAGGAACACCCTAAGGCGTTTGCGGAGTCGCCCTTTACTCATCATAGAATCTTTCCAATGCTAAAACTAAAGATCCAACGTTCCAGGAAGCCCGGATGAAATCCCTCGTGTCCATTTGTTCCGCCGAAAAAGCGTCTTCCTTCTCGACGTCGGAACGATCGATTTCGTTGTCACTGTGGTTAGAAACCTCTAAATTAGATAAGGCAGGCTCTTCAATCGCCGTTCCCTGCCAGCTAAGAAAAATCTCTGGAAGATTTACGATTGGATCGATCGCTTCGGTTAAGATGAGATTAGAAGCAGAATTGATCTTTTCGACGCTTGCGGCATAGAGACGGTCGTTAATCCGATAGACGTCGGCGTCCGAACTTGTCGACGCGCCAGCGTTCGGAGACGTTATTGTCACACTCTCCCTGGATGGGGATTTTGGTCGTAGCTGAAAAACAATACCAACGACAATCAAAAACAACGCCGCCGTTAAAACGCCGTGCGCAACTTTGGTTAAAACACAAGAACGGCAAATCTCCGGCGCTCGTGAACTCAACGTGTTATAAGCGGAGAAGTCAAAAACAAAATCTGCTTCGGAATCGCCGGTCAAGAAATCGTCAACGTCATGTATAAGACGCTCAGAGATCCAACGTTCATCGTCTTCTGAAAGCCTGTGTCGAAGCATGTTCATTTAATTCACCGGATTTAATATTGCGCTGGCAGGAGAGGATTATCTGTTCGTTTCCCTTGTTTTGAACGCTTTAAAAAGGCGTGCGCGCGCGCGTGAGAGCGACGTTCGCACCGCCCCGGGCGATTTGCCCAGAGAAAGAGCCGTCTCAGAGTCGTCAAGGCCGTCGGCGTAATGTAACCAAAGGACCTGAAATTCAACCGGCGAAAGAATCTCCCTCGCAACGCGCCACACGTTGTCACATTCGTCCTTCAGGTTCACTCTGCTGTCGGGAGCAGGAACTGAAAAATCTCCGCCGCTTGGACGTTTCGGATTCTTTACTGAGTTCTGGAGACAAACGTTTTCTCCTCCCTCGTTTGTCTCATTCTCGTCAAAAGAGAGAAAACCGTCTTCTCTGGAGCTCTTACGCAACCAGTCAATATACGTTCGATACGCGATCCTCTTCAACCAACCGGCAAGAAAAACGCCGTTCCTGACGGAATCCAACGCGGAAAAAGCACGAAGAATCGTCTCCTGAGTCAAATCCTCGGCTGTTTCCGGCGAATTGACGCGAGAACGCAAAAATCGAAGCAGACGAGGTCGGAATCGTCTGTCTATCTCGTTAAAAGCGTTTCGAGCGCCGCTTTGAAAGGCCAAAACCAAATCAGCGTCGGCAACATGAGTCCAATCGCCGTCAGAATCCAGTTTTCTGGCCATTTGGGAGCGCTCTTTCGTTGTAAGTTACTCGACGGAATACGCGACGTTAACAGAAACGTTCAATCCGCGCATGCTAAGGGCGGATTGAACGTTTTTCATGGCGTCACCATACGTCGGACGTTAAGTCCGCGGGAGGAACGTCACTTTTTCGCATGCTTTTCTTTGGCGAAATCCACAACCTTCCGGAGAAAATCAAAACCTACCTCAACCTGTCCGGAAACGTTAATCTCGCCCTCAGCATAAGAGAGCTCAACCTTATTGAGGAGTTCCAGTGCAAGCTCTTCCTCAGCCTTTTTGTTTTCCTTGTTTTTAATTGCAAGTTTGACGGCGGCAAGTCCTCCAGCGGCAAGATCGTTGAACGTCTTGGCATTTTCCGCGTTGGTCGCCTCAACAACGGCTTTCTGAACAAAACCGTTTTCACTTTCGACCGCTGAAAGAGTCAATGTATTGACGCCGTTAAGGATATTGTAGCAAACTTTAGCGCGTTCGTCGTTGCTCTTTTTGACTTCATTCGCAATCTTTTCAAAAACCGCTCTCTTAACGGTCCGTTTGGCAAAAATGCCGTCGCCGAGATTATTCACGACAAACTCGTTCGACTGCTGAAAACGTGAGATTTTCTTTTCAACTTTATCAAGAGAAGCTGCCGCGACGACCGCATACTTATCGACGTCCTTAATCTTCGTCCCGCCAAAGAAAACTTCCGCCTTGACTGTCCCCTTGTCCCTGATAATAAGCTTGCCTACAAGCTCTTTATCGTTTTCTCGGATAATCTCAACGTCATTCGCGTCGAACAATTTTCGCGGATCAATCACGCTGGGATTTTCATTGAAGATTACTGTCAACGTAAGCCAATACGGAAGTTCAGCCTTAACGTCCTTAATTTCTTCCGGAAGTTCGGCGGCAAGAACAACGTAATCAAAATATCTGGCATAGGTCTTCAGGAGCGCGCGAGTCGCAGAAGATTCTCCAGAATCCTTTTTCGCGAACGAAATCAAATAATCGAGTTGCTTCCGCGGGAGATCGCCTTTATTGAGAGCGTCCTGAAGCTTCTGATCCGCCTTGTCAAGCTCCTTCTCAAGAGAGGCAACTTCCTCCGAGAAATCGCTCTTTTCAAGGCCCGAACAGACGACCTTTGCCACGAGGTTGGGCGAGTCCATGATGATGACGGAGTCGTCGGCAAAGGGACACGGCACGGCGTCCTGAGCGTTGGAGCTCAAGGGAGCGACGGCAAAAACAAGGGCGCAGAAAGACGTCAGCGTCCAACGCGTGAGAAGATTCTTCGTTCTCATATCTAGTTATTTCCTTTACAACAGAAGGTAAGCGCGGGTATAAGCGCGATAATCAAAATCGCGTCGATAAACGAAGCGACACAACGAAAGACGGAGAGACAGGTATAAATGTTACAATTTTTCCATCGAACGATTCTAAAACTGGAATTCTGCCGCCACTTCAAAACGAGCGGGATAGATCTTTCCCCATTGTTAGTATCAAACTCAGGATAGCGCCTTCACAGAAAAACCGCCTGTGTTGTTTCAGCTTTATCTTCCTCCTTGTCGGCTCCAAAACGAGCGTTGCCCGCTCCCCGGACGAAAGAACAACAAACTCGTTGATTCTCGTCTTGAAGAACTTTTCCAACATGAGCCCAATTCCAGGAACGTTCAGAGCTTTCCTATCCGGCGAAATTGAATTTTTTTCAGATTTGCCAACGTGTTAAAACGCGCCTCTTCAAATGACAACGCCTATTCCAGAAAGGCGCTTGATTTCAGACAACATGAATAATACAATGCTGGCGGGTAGTTTTGATTTCCCAACAATTCACGGATTACGTCGATTCAGCGCAATCCTGTTCCAAACGGCAAGTCCATGTCCGACTAATGGTAAGTCCATGCCTGTAAGAAACGTATACTATATCCTGATTGTCGCTTTTCTCTCCGTCTTCGTCGCATCCAAAACATCGATCAGAGACCAGATCGTTCGAGGCGTTTCGCATTTAGTCCAGAAAGACACGCTTTCGTCTCCTTCAGAGAAAACGATTTACGAGGGAGCGCTAACGGGCATGCTGGACTCCGTCAACGACAAGCCGTATACGGCCTATCTTCCTCCCAGCGAACAACCTGATTATATGCGTGAGATACAGGGTCAGTACGCCGGAATTGGACTTTCAACCTTCATCAAAGACGCCAAAACGGGAGAATTCTACTTTGTTCCTCAACGCGACGCTCCGGCGGCCAAAGCCGGCTTGAGATTCGGCGATCGTATTGTCGAGGTCGACGGAGAAAGCGTTTCCCAAATGTCGGTTTACGATTTGACGAACGCTATACGCGGAGAGGAAAACACTTCGGTCAGACTTAAGATCAGGCCGCGCTCAACTATCGCGGAATACGCCTTTAACACCGCAAATCAGGAGATTGAACCTTCAGAAATCACAATCACCCGATCGGTAATCCAGCAGGACGTTG
>CACYBR010000108.1 GCA_902772705.1 uncultured Planctomycetota bacterium | reverse complement strand
GTTGACGGACGCCGGCCTGACGGACGTCTCGCCATATTCGCTCTTTGTCGAATCCATACCCTTTCGGTTCTATAACGTGCTGACGCTCGCCTTTGTCCTTCTTTCGGCGATTTCGCTTCGCGAGTTTGGACCAATGCGGCGTGCGGAAATTCTGGCGCGTCAGGGTTTTCTGCGCGAAATGAATTCACGGTTGATTCGTCGTGAAGAAGCGGAAGCTTACTCGCTGGACGAGGTTCCTTCGACAGAAGAAGACGCCGAAGGGAAAATGGAGCTGCGCGAACCGACGCAAAAGCGCCGTTCGCTTCTGTACGATTCGACGTTCGCGATTGTTCCGCTTCTGGCGCTGGCGCTCTCGGCGTTTGCGTTTTTCTATTTTTCTGGGCGCGCGAAGATTCTTTCGGGCGAAACGAACGAGGCGATCGAGCTCGCTCAGCGTTTTTCCTTTGATTCGTTTCGCGCTTGTATCGGTCAGGCGGACGCGTCAATCGCGATTTTTCAGTCTGCGACGCTGGCAGCGCTCGTTTCGTTCGTGATGAGCGTTGTTTTCGGAAAGTTGACCGCCAGCGAAGCGGTGAGTTCGTGGCTGAGCGGCGTTAAATCGCTCGCCTTTACGTTCGTTATCCTGATTTTGGCGTGGTCCCTTTCCTCCAGTATTGGCAAGGAGGGCCTCGGAACGGCGAAGTTTCTCGTGACGGCGCTTTCGAACAGCACGCCTTCGTTCATTCTGCCGACCTTCATCTTCGTTCTCTCGGCGATTGTTTCCTTTGCGACGGGCACCTCCTACGGAACGATGGCGATCATCACGCCGCTGGCGATTCCATTCGCGAACGAGATCGTTCCCGGCGACCACGCCTACCTTGTCGCCGCGACGAGCGCGGTCCTTACCGGCGCAATCTTTGGCGATCACTGCTCTCCGATCTCCGACACGACGATTCTTTCGTCCAACAGCGCGCGCTGCGGTCTCCTTGAGCACGTTTCGACCCAACTTGGGTACGCGCTATGGATCGCCGTGATTGCGACTGTTTTCGGCTTTTTGCCCGTCGGGTTTGGCGTGCGTTTGTGGATCGCGCTGCCCGTCGCTCTCGTTGTTGTTTGTTTGCTCGTCTTTGTTGGAGGACGCAAGGTTCCCGTAACGGTCGACGAGGCGCCGTCGAATCTGGAGATTTCCTGAAAACGACGGCGGTAAGACGCTTTTTTACATGACGTTAATGAATTCAGACGGATTGGAGTTTTTCATATGGTCGCAGAGAAGAGCATGAGTCGTCGCGACGTCGTTAAAGGCGCTGGCGTCTTAGGGTGCGCATTGGCGCTGGACGCGTTCGTTTCTGGTTCGAGTTCGGGGCAGGAGAACGAGCCGCTTCGGTTGCGGATTTTATCGTACAACATTCAGATCGGACGCGGTCCCGGCGGATCGTACAGCGATCCGAAACAGGCGTTTCTCGAACGGACGGCGGCGGTCGTCCGCGCCGCTAACCCTGACGTCGCCGGTTTGCAGGAGGTCGACTGTAAGACGAACCGCAGCGGCGCGGAGGTTGATCAGCTTAAAGAACTCGCCGAAATGACGTCGACGACGCCGACCTTTGTCGCCAAGACGGAGCTGCCCGGCGGACTCTATGGGATCGGCGTTCTGTCGAAAGAGAAACCTCTCGCGACGACGTGCGCCTATATCAAAGGGTCGGCGCACCGCCGCGTCCTCGAAATCTGCGAGTTTGAACGCTACTATTTTTTCAACACGCATTTTCCTCTCAAGGAGGATTTGAGAATTGCCGCAGTGAAGATCGTCAACGACGAGGCGGATAAGCGCGGCGACAAGCCGATTTTCTTCCTGGGCGACCTTAATGCGGAACCAGACTCTCCCGAGATTCAGGAAATCAAGAAAACATGGACGCAACTCAGTCCCGACGGCCCGACGTTCCCCGCCGACGCGCCCAAGGTTCAGATCGATTACATCTTTGTGAGAAACGCGAGCAAAATCAACGTCCTTGACGCGCGCGTCATTGACGATTCGACGACCTCGGACCATCGACCCGTGTTCTGCGAAGTCGAGGTCTGCAAATAAATAATAGTGAACGCAAGCGTCCAGCGCGTTGCGCGACGTTAACGCGACGACGGATGACAAAAAACAAGACCGCAAACGGAAGGGGAGAACGTTTGCGGTCTTTCCTTTTTTGCGCGTTCGCGCCGTTGTGCGCGACTCGCCGCGACGGAGCTTTACCACCGGAAGGCGGATTTGGGCGTCCTGTTATACTTGTCGTTGAACGCGTCGTCGGACATTGTCAGGTAAATAATTCCCTCGACCAGCCCGAATAGCGCCGGAATGGAAGTGCAGAAAAAGATGACGTAAATGAGTCCCCATCCCCAACTTCCAAGATAAAACTTGTGGATTCCGATTCCGCCGAGGAGAAGCGCAAGTACCCCGGCGACTACTTTGTTGCTGGGTTTGTCGCCAGTTGCCATTTGGCTTGAGGGCGCGGCAAACGCAGGAGGGACGGAACCGTTTTGAGGAGCGCCGCAATTTGAACAAAAAGCCTGATGAGGTTTAATCCTGGCGCCGCACTGTCGGCATATAGCCTGCGGCGTATCGAAGGGATTGCCGCCGCTGCTTTGAGGGGCGATATTTTGCGCCGTCGCGCCAGCGTTCGCGTTCTGAGGCTTAGGGGACGTCTGAGATTGCGCGGCTGGTCCCGACATGACGTTGGGAAAAGGAACCTGCGGAGCGCTTGTCACGGGGCTCTCGGGAAACTCGAGCCCCTTAACCTTTTCGGCGGGAGCGCGTCTGCCGTCGTCCGTTTCAACCACGGTATGTCTGTCAATAGCGCCGCTGCTCGCGAGCGCTTTCAATTCAGAAACAGTCGTCGGCTTTTTGTTTCCCGACTTGTCATAGTAAAATAATTGGCTCATTGTAATTTCTCTAAGGAATAGAAGTTGTTAGATTAAAGGGAATACTGAGGAATCTTGAGCGTTTCGCCGTCCTTGAGCGCGGAAAGGTGCGCATAGTAGCCGGGAACCGTCATGTTGAGCGCGTCAACGACGCCGACTCTGGTATTCTGATCCTTGAGAATTGCGTCGATAAAATCGCAACAGAGGTAACCGTGCGAGCCGCCGTGTCCGCCCGGTTCGACTCCCGGCGGAAGCGCGGGTCTCTTAATCGAATCTCCGAGGGATTCGACAATCTTTCTGCCGTCGGAGGTTCCGGTATAGGAATCTTCGACAGGACGATAGGTCGCGTCGAACCCGCCGATCTCGCCGCGCACGCGTCCCGCTTCGAGGTACGTTCCGTAAGCGTTGCAGCACATCATCCGCGAAAGCCCTCCCTCTGACGTATGAAGGAACGCGGCTTCTCCAACGAGTTTGTTCGGATCGACCCCCGGATAGGTCGAGCGTATCGCCTGAGCGCTGACGTCGAGGAAGGACTTGTGCGTTACGCCGACATAATACGCGGTCGCGTGGGTGGGATACCAGAGCGGGAAGCCGTTTTTACGCCAGTCGTTGTAGGAGGGATACGACGGAGCGCCCGGATCCTTCGTGTGATCGTATTCGCCTTCGGAATACACGATTTTGCCAAAGCCTCCCGCTTTGTAAATCTTTTCCATAGCGTAGAGATCGTCGTGGAAGGTCGAGGTTTCAAACATTGCGTATTTCAAACCTGGGTTCTTCTTAACCGTTTCAAAGAGCGCGTCGCCGTCTTCGGGATTGCCGTAGAAGACCGGCACGGCGTGACAGACGTGCTTGCCGTGTTCCAGACACAGCTTCGCGTGTCGCGCGTGGGACGGAGCGTCGGTCGCGCAGAAGATCGCGTCGATGGAGTCGTCTTTGACCATTTCTTCCAGAGAAGGGTAGGTCTTTTCGCATTTAACCTTTTTGGCGAGCTCGGCGCAACGATCCGGGAAGAGATCGGAAACGGCGGCGATTTCGACGTTAGGATGATTCTGGAACGAGAACTCCGCCGAGAACTTGCAAAAGCCGTAACCGACGAGTCCCATGCGGACTTTCTTGTCGGTATAGGGCTCCCATTTTTGTTCCTTGGCCTCTTTCGTTCCGGTCTGGTCGAAACCGGGAATTTTTTCATCGGCGCGCGCGGCGTCGGAGAATACGTACGGAGCGGCGAAGGAGGCCGCGGCTGCGCCGAGGAAGGCGCGACGATTAACTTTTGTCATGCGAATATCCTTATCTTAGACTGGGGGGAGTTGTAAACGACGATAATCAAAGAGTATATTCTGGCAGTTTGAGAACTTCGCCGTCTTTGGCGGCGGAGAGGTGCGCGTAATAACCGAGCGTCGTCATGTTCAACGCGTCGATAATGCCGACGCGAGGCTCCTGATCCTTGAGAACCGCGTCGACGAAGTCGCAGCAGAGGTACCCGTGAGAACCGCCGTGCCCGCCGGGTTCGACTCCCGGAGGAAGAGCGGGCTTGAGGATCGAATTTCCGAGCTTCTTAACGATTTCCTGTCCCTCTCCCGTGCCGGAATAGCCCTGTTCGAGAGGACGATACGTCGAGTCGAATCCACCGATTTCGCCTCGGACGCGACCGTTTTCAAGGTAGGTTCCATAGGATTCGCTGTACATGACGCGCGCAAGTCCCCCTTCTTCCGTGTTGAGAAGCGCGACTTCCGCAACGAACGTGTTGCCAATCTGGTTTGGTTTGGCCTTTTCAAACGGATTGATTCCACGCGCGCAAACGTCGATGAAACGCTTGTGGGTCACGCCGACGTAATAGGCGCTCGCGTGGGTGGGATACCACAAAGGAGAGCCGGAGCCGCGCCAGTTTCCGTAGGAGCCGATCGAGGGCGCGCCGGGCGCCGTGGTATGGTTGTATTCGCCTTCCGTATAGATCAGCCGCCCGAACCCTCCGGCTTTGTAGATTTTTTCCATCGCGTAGAGGTCGTCGTGGAACGCGGAGGTTTCAAACATCGCGTACTTGAGCCCCCGATTCTTTTTAACACATTCGAGCAACCGCTCTCCCTCTTCCGGCTGTCCATAGTGAACCGGCACGGCGTGACAGACGTGCTTGCCATGTTCAAGGCAGAGGATGCAGTGGCGAGGATGGGACGGCGCGTCGGTCGCCAGAAAGATCGCTTCGATCGAATCGTCTTTAACCATCTCCTCAAGGGAAGGATAGGTCTTCTCGCACTGAACGCGTTTGGCGAGCGCGGCGCAACGGTCGGGGAACAGATCAGAAACGGCGACGACCTCCACGTTCGGATGGTTCTGGAAATAGAATTCAGCGGAGAACTGACAGACGCCATAACCAACGAGCCCGACTCTGAGCTTGCGGTCGGTATAGGGGCGCCATTCCTGATGCGGATCGTATTCCGTCCCGGTAAGGTCGAAGCCGGCGATTTTGGGAGACTGTTCGTCGCCGTTCGCGGCGGGACTGAAAAAATAGGGGACGATGGACGAAGACGCTACGGCGCCTAAGAAGACGCGACGGTTCATTTTGGACTTCATGAGAAACCTGTTCTTGGGGTAATCTGTGAACTGTTCGAACGACGGCGCGGCTGACAATCCTTAACTTTCTGACGGTTTGTCAGTTTAGCGTCGACCATGAGGTATCCGCCATTATATCTTTCGTAAACGGCAATTCAACAAAAAATCGAGCGGACGCTCATTTCCTTTCTTTACCCGTTCGGCGGCGCAATGTCTACATACGGAGCCGGTTGTTATTTCCGAACGCTTGCATATGCGTCGATTAACAGGTATCATTTTGATAGAAGGGCGCGGTCTTCTGATCGCTGAATTTGAAAGCAATATGGAGTGAGATATGAAATTGAACTTGACGAAGGTCTGGACGCTTGCCGTCGCGGTTCTCGCATTTGGCGCGTGTCTGGTCGGCAATAAGACGACAAACGCCAAAGAATACTGGATCTATTTCGGAACGTCGACGGGCGGAACAACGCCGGAGCAGCAGGAGCAGGGGATAGCGCGCTCCGAAGGAATATACGTAGGTCGTTTCGACTGTGAGACGGGCGCTATTTCCGACGTTCGTCTCGCGCTCAAAGCGTCGTCGTCCGGCTATCTTGCGTCGAACCCAGAGCAGGATCGTCTCTGGTTTGTCGGTACGGCGAATCCGCAGGACAGGGGCTCGAACGCCTACGCCTGCGAGGTCGATCCGAAGACGGGCGCGCTTAAGCTTATGAACGGCAAGTCGACGACGGGGGATGGCGTGTGTCACACGAGCGTTCGTCCCGACGCGAAATTTCTCAACGCGGCCAACTATTCGAGCGGCGATTTCTCCGTTTTCAAGCTTGAAGAGGACGGTTCCATCGGCGAACTGACCGCTAAATATAGTCGCGACGGTTCTGGACCGCTCAAAAGGCGCCAGAATCATCCTTACGGTCATTCCTCTTACTTTGTCCAGACGGACGGCGTTTGGCGAGTCTTCATGAGCGATCTCGGGTCGGACCGCGTTTATATCGCGCGCCTCGACGAAGAGACAGGCGCTCTTGACGAGGATCCGTCCGTTCCTTTCCTCGCGACTCCCGCAGGCGCAGGCCCTCGTCATTTGGCGTTCGTTCAGGACGCCAACGGCAAGCTGATCGTATTCTCAATCAACGAGCTTGACTCGACGCTTTCGGCGTTCCGAGTCGATTTTGAAAAGAAAACGGGCGATTGTCTTGGAACCTGGTCGACACTCGAGGATAAGTATCGTGAAAAGCTCACGGACGAGGAGTCTCTTGTCGACGGCAAGACCTATACTTACGGTAATAAGACCGCCGCGATCGAAACGGTCAGGCTTCCCAACGGCAAACAGATTGTCTACGCGACGAACCGAGGTCAGAACACAATTGTCGCTTTTGACGCGACGGAAATTTGCGCAGGAAAAGAGAATGCGGCGTTTCCGCTGCTACAGCGTATTTCGTCGAACGGAAGCTATCCGCGCTTCTTTATGCTCGACCCGACGAATCGTTTTCTCATCGTGAGTAATAAGAAGTCTGGCACGATCTATGTTTATTCGATCGATCAGGAAACAGGGCTCCTGTCCCTGACGAGCGACAAACCGACGAAGCTCGCGTGGGTTATAGCGGGCGCTTTTGTCCATGTCTCTGAATGATCTCGCGCTTTAGCGATGACGAACGTGCGCCACGCCTTCCAGTTATTCGGAAAGCGCGGCGTTTTTGTTGAGATAATTCAGAAAAGTTGTCGCGTTCGTTGAAAAAAGATTTTGAATCTGAATCAGTTTGTGTATATTCACATGTAGAGAAGGAAGTCTCTGGACCCCCCCTGAGAGAAAGGTCGGCTATGAAGCGGATGGTTTTCGTGTTAGACGTCTTGGTTGGCGCGGTCTTTATTTTGGGAGTTTTCTGCCAAAGCGTTTCTTCTCTGGCGGCGGACGATAACTCGCCAGTCTGGAAATTACGCGAGCGCGAGAATATCTCCGACGTCTGGAACGGCGTGTCCGTAGGCTTCAAATTCGTTCCTCGGTCGGACGCGGTCTACGTCGCGTTCTATTCTTACGACAGATCAATGACCATAGGGCGCTATGCGTTTGACGAGGGAAAATGGGAATTAAAAAAACTTCCGACTAAAATAGAGTGGGACAGTCATAACTACGTCGATATGGCGTTTGATTCGGATGGAATTCTTCACGTTTCAGGCAACATGCACGCGTCGCCGCTCGTCTATTTCAGGGCGTCAAAACCAAACGATATTTCGACGCTTGAACGCGTCGCGCAAATGACGGGCGACCGAGAACGTCATACGACTTATCCGCGTTTTTTGAACGACAAGGAAGGACGAACGCTCTTTACCTATCGGGACGGGTCGAGCGGCAACGGCGATCAGATATGGAACGTTTACGATGAAAAAAGCCGAACATGGTCGCGGTTGCTGAAGACGCCTCTTTTTGACGGCGAAGGTCAAATGAACGCGTATTTTGTCGGACCTGCGCTTGGAAAAGACGGTTATTTCCATTTTGCATGGGTCTGGCGCGACTCCCCGGACTGCGCGACGAATCATGATTTGTCGTATGTTCGTTCCCCCGATTTGCGCCGTTTTGAAAATTCGAAAGGAGAGCCTGTCGAACTTCCGATTACACTCAAGACGGGAGAGATCGTAGCGCCGATTCCAGCGGGCGGCGGTCTGCTCAATCCGCTTGTGCGACTGAGCTTTGATCAAAACGGGCGTCCTGTTTTGACCTACACGAAGTACGACGACGCCGGAAATCTTCAGATTTGGAACGCGCGTTCTGAAAACGGTCAATGGCGTTGTGTTCCCTGCACGTCGTGGACGCTCCCATGGCGCTTTTCCGGCGGAGGTTCTATTCCGACGGAATTGACGTTTAGCGGCGTCTCAGTCGCTTCTCCAACGACGCTGGCGCTGTCCTATGAGCTTGTCAAGGAGAAGAAACGCGGGAGGATTTTCCTCGACTCCGAGACGCTCGAACGTGTCGACGCGGCGACTCCCGACGCGAAACGAACCGTTGAGCCCAGACCTGAATACAGTCCTGAAGACGCGGCGGCCCTTAATCAGATCGAGAGCGACGATCCTCGGCTTCTCAAGAAATCAACAACTATTGCGGTTAATGGCGAACGCTGGATCTTTCGTTGGGAAGGACCGGACGCGAATCGCGATAGACCGCTCCCTGACGGCGCGCCGGAGGCGACTCAATTGCGCGTCTTTAAATTTACACGGGAAGGAGAACGACCATGAAACTCAGCGCCGGAAAATTCCTCTCTGAGATGAAGAAAATCGAACAGATGCTGGTTAACAACCTTGACGCGGAAGGCTCCAGCTTCACCGCAAAAGTTGTTCGCGTTCAAAAACAGGTTCCGAAGGGGGTCGGCGAGAAGCTTTCTTTTCTCGCGGATCTGTACGACCGCATCCGTAATGGCGAGAAGCCGGATCCCGCCGACTTGAAGCAGGCGGGCTTCTGGATCAACGCGGTCTGGCCTTATGTTTCCAACGGCGCTCAGCGTGGGCTTGGAAATCGCTCGCGTTTCATATGGATCGTTCTGGCGATCGCCGCTCTCGCCGTCGCGTACTATTTCCTCCATTGATTGACGTCGCGCTTATGCCCAATTATTCGAATCACGACGGCGCGAGGGATTTACTTCGCGCCTCGGGACTTTCTTTCTATAGCGATCTTTTTGCGGACGTTCCTGAAACGTTTCGCGCGTCCGCGACTACGGCCGGACAAGACCGAACCGTTCAGGAACGCGCTAATATCAGAAACCTTGCGGCGTCCGTTTCTGCCGAGGACGGACCCGTCTATCTTGGCGCGGGCTACTACGACCATATGGTTCCCTCCTGGATTGATCGTCTCGCCTCTCAGATCGAGTTCAGCAGAATGAACGCGTCAGAGGACGCGGAAATAAGCGACGAGCTTCGAGACGCGGTTCTTTGCGTTCAGCAGACGGCGCTCCGGCTGACTGGGATGGAATCGGCGGACGTTTCGTTCTATTGGGGCGAGGGCGGGGCGCTCGTTCGCTCGTGTTTGATCGCGCTCGAAGCGACGGGACGCAGACTTGTTCTGGCGCCGGAAACGTTGTCGTCTGAACGACTGAATCTGCTTAAATCGTACTTCCATGGCGGCGATTCTGAACTGCGTGTTATCCCTGGTCGCAACGGAATCACGGATCTCGACTTCTTGCGCCAAACGCTGGAAGCCGACGGAGACCGCGTTGCCGCGACGATTGTTCCTTACCCGAATTTTTACGGCAATCTCGAACGCGTTGGACAGATCTCCGAGGCGACCCGCCGCGTGGGCGCGTCCGTGATTATGACGGTCGACCCCGTCGCGCTTGCGACGTTGCGTTCTCCGGCAGAGTGGGGCGCCGACCTTGCCGTGTGCGACGTTCATACGACGCCGATTCACAAGGAGGACGGCGACGTGCGCTTGGGCGTGATCGCCGCGTCTTACGGCTTTTTAGCGAACGCGCCTGAGCGGCTTGCGGGTAGCGTCGTCGACCGTTCCGGGAATCGCGAGTTTTTTCTTTTGCGTCATTCTGACGCCGCAACGCGTCAGAAGACGTCGGCAAAGGGCGTCGCCAGAGCGCGGGGCGCGCTACGGACGCTCGCGTATCTGGCAAGCGCCGAGCCGCGAGAGCTGCGTCGCATCGCAAATACGTCGCGACTCGTCGCGCAGTATGCCCGCGACGAGCTTGCCAAAGCCGGCTTTATGTTTCATCATGACGCGCCGTTTCTCAGAGAGTTTGCCGTTAAGCTGGACGATCCCAGAGGAATGTTGAATTACCTCGAACGGTGGGGGATTGTCGGCGGTTATGAACTTCAAGACGGGCTCGTTCTTGCTTTTACGGAAAAGCGGACGATGGAAGAGGTCGACGAGCTTGTGTACTTCATGAGGGAATACCGCGATCGAGCGCGTCATGGCGACGATGCGAGTATGCGTCAGAACGAACGGCGTTGACGTTTTCATGGGCGAATCGTCGCGAGATTTTCCGGAATCGCGATCAGCAGACGGAGCGGAGCCGATTAAGGTCGAAATCGATTTTTCCGGGTTGCAGAGGCTTTATCGCGTTTTGTCGCGTCTGATTTTATCGCTTTTTGGACGCCCAGCGCGGGAATTTTTCGTCGCGCCTTGAAGGTTGCGTCTAACGACGCATAATCTGTTACGTGGCGGCGGTGACGAAAGGATATTGAGGAATGGGCGTTGCCCGGGAGTTTTAAGATGACGATCGGTCATGGCGCGATCGCAGTCGCGTTCGATATGGACGGGCTTATGTTTGAGACGGAGTCCATATACTGGAAATCGGCTGAGATTCTGTTGGGACGGCGGGGCCATGAATATACGCAGGAGATCTGCGACGCCGTTATGGGACGCACGCCCGAGTTTGCTTTCAGATATTTTATCCAAACGTTTTCTTTGTCCGAAGACTGGCGCTCCTTGCAACGCGAGTCGGAAGATATCTTCGTCGAACTGCTTAAAGACGGATATGAAACTCAGCCGGGTTTTCCCGAGCTCCTTGATCTTCTCGAAGAGCGAAATATACCGCGTTGCGTCTGCACGTCCAGCGCGCGCCGCGTTGTGACAGAAGTCCTCAAAAAGGACGGGATAGGCGAACGCTTTGACTTTGTTTTAACAAGCGACGACATAACGCGCGGCAAACCGGATCCGGAGGTTTATCAGTTGGCCGCGCGACGGTTTGGCGTCGAAGCCGGCGCAATGCTTGTGCTTGAGGACAGTAGCGCGGGAGCGGCGTCCGCCAGAAGCGCCGGCGCTCCCTGTTGTATGCTTCGAGCGGAGCACAATTTTAACGCGGATTTTTCGAACGCCGTCGCCGTGGTCGAACGGCTCGACGCGCCCGAGCTCGTCGCGCTGCTCGCGCCCTGCGGCAAAGACGCGTGACGTCCTGGTTTCTCGCTTTCATTGGTTCGTCGCGACTCCTTTCGACACTTGACGTAAAGCGTTAAATTCCATACAATCGAACCAGTCTCGGGTCCAGGCCCGACGTACTGGAGGAGAACGATGCAGGTATTGGTGTTAGGCGGCGGAACCGTTGGCAGTTTTATCGCGAAGCGATTGAGCGAGCAGGATCACGACGTGACGGTGGTGGAGTGCCGTAAAGACGTCTGTAAAGAGCTCGATCAGAACGACGTCCGCGTGATCCCGGGCGACGCGCTTAAGGCAAGCGTTCTTTTTCAGGCAGGCGCCACGACGGCGGACGTCTGTTTTGCTCTGACGGCAAGCGACGAGGCGAATCTGCTGGCCGGCAGCGTCGCGAGAGGCATGGGAGCGCGTCGAGTCGCCGCGCGCGTTAACTCGATCGCGTATCGGGATTTCGCGTCCTTTGATTATCGCCGGCATTTTCTTATCGATCGATTCTTTACTCAGGATTACCTGACGGCGATGGAAATCGCGCGCCGCATACGCGAGCCCGGCGCGATGCTGATCGAACACTTTGCCAGCGGCGAGCTGGAATTACAGGACGTTCTCATCACGCGGGAATCGTCGCTCATCGATCGACCTCTTTCCGAACTCAAACTTCCAAGGGACGTGCGCGTTGGCGCGATAACGCGCGATGGAAAATCTCATATCGCGACGGCCGACGACAGGATAACGCTTGGAGATCGCGTCGCGCTCATGGGAACGCGCGAACAGGTCGAGAAGATCAAGAAGGAACTTAAGACGGGATCGGTTCGCCGTCCTTACGTCATGATCGCGGGTGGAGGCGAGACGGGCGCGAACACCGCGCGCGCGCTGTGCCGTCGCGGCTACGACGTGAAGATTTTTGAACGCGGGATGGATCGGTGCCAGCAGTTGGCGTTTCAATTTGGCGACGCCGCGACGATCGTTCACGGCGACAGCCGGCGTAAATCCGTTCTCGACGAGAACGACGCAGGAAAAGCGGACTTCTTTATCGGATGCACGGGGGACGACGAATTCAACATTATGACATGCGTGGAAGCGCATGAACTCGGGGCGAAAACGTGTGTTTCCGTCATTCGTCACGGGGACTACGCGAGCGTCGTCGAGAAGCTTGGGATAACGGAAGCGGTGAGTCCTTTTGAAGTCATGGCGCGTCAAGCAGAAGGGTTCATGCATTCTGGCGCGCTTGTTTTTCAGAATTCTACGATTCTCAACGGCCCGGCGGACGTCGTTGAAATCGAAGTCGGCGCGGACTCCCCCGCGACGCGCAGTACGCTCCGTGAATTAGCGACGCCGCGCCCAACGCTTATAGCGTCGGTCATACGCGACAACACGGTGTTGATGCCGCACGCAGATTTTGTTTTTGAGAAGTGCGATCTTGTCGTCGCGCTTACAAACGCGCCCAACGTTCCCGAACTTGTTAGTCTTTTTGAGACGATCGTATAGTCGCGTTTGATTGAAATTCAGTTAGCGCTGGAAATAATCCGGATTTTAGAACAAACGCCGCGTAATGACGCGGTCTACTGGTCGCAAGATGGCGAGGAGAGCAACATCGTGGAAGGAAAGAGTGGTTTTGTCAGAGCGTTTGTCGTGATTGCGGCGCTGTTTGTCGCAACGACGGGATGTTCCGATTCTCGTCGGCAGGCGGAAGAATTTTGCCGCTCGGGTATGGAACGTCTTGGCGAGAACGATCTGACCGAAGCGTCCTTATGTTTTCAAAAGGCGCTCGAGAATCAACCTCGTTTTGCATTGCCTCACGTCGGGCTGGGCGAGATAGCGCTGCGCGACGCCAATTATGAAGAGGCCGAGCGGCAATTCGGTCAGGCGCTGGCGCTCGATCCCCGGATAGTAGACGCGCTTAGGGGACGCGGGGAAGCACGACTCGGGTTGCGGCGTTACGAGGAAGCGATCGTCGACTTTGACGCGGCGCTGGCGATCGATCCACGTCGTACGGCGGCTTTGAACGGTCGCGGCTATGCATACGCGCGAATTGGCAAGCTTGACGAAGCGCTCGTGGATATGAATCGTTGCATTGAGGAAAAACCGACTCAACCAGATTATTACGTCAGCCGAGCGCTCTTGCGTCAGAAGCGTCAAGAGTACGCGCTTGGAATCGAGGATATGGACAAGGCGATTGAACTGGAAGAGTACAATCCGATGAATTATGCGATTCGCGGTCGCGTTTATGAGGAGTCGGGCGATTGGGATTCGGCGGTCAATGATTTCAATAAAGCGCTTGAGATCGATCCCAGATGCTTTAGCGCGTGTAAGTATCGTGGACTGTATTTTAAAAGCATTGGCGATTGGGAAAGCGCGCTTAAGGATTTTTCGCGCGCCATCGAGATTAATCCCAACGACGCGGAAGTTTATTTTGAACGAGCCGGCGTTTTGAAACAGCTTGGGCGTCAGGAAGAAGCCGACGCCGATCTGGCGAAGGTCGACGAGATTACTCCTTCGCTTCGGAGCGGCGACGCTCCGTTGAATAGCGACTCAGACGCCTCCCCGAACGAATGAGTTTAATCCTTTGACGCTAAGATATTAGAATGCAAGAGAACAACGGAGATTCGACGACTGGGAGAGGCGGACGCGGCGCGTCGTACGGTCAGGACGTGGGAGCCGGAGCCGCCAGAGAGCTCTCTCCGAGCGAAAGTCTTCGAACCCCCGTCGCATACGTTAAAGGAGTCGGACCGGCGCGCGCGGAGGTTCTCGCACGTCTGGGAATTACGCGCGCATACGACTTGCTTTTCTATTTTCCACGCGATTATCTTGAGATCGTTCTTCGACGCGACGCGGCGTCGTTGACGGACGACGCGGTCCAGTCGATCGCGGGTGAGATTCTGAATTTCCGCGCACGCTATACACGACGCGGGACGATCGTGACGCTTGACGTCGACGTGCACGGCGATTTGATCGAAGCGATCTGGTTCAATATGCCTTACGTTTCCAACTCGTTTGGCATAGGACGCCCTCTGATCCTTACCGGAAAGCCGAAGAAATCCGGAGGAATCTGGCAGTTTTCTCATCCGAAGCTAACGTATCTCGACTCAGGACTGGATATTCCATGGCGACAGGGCGCCGGCGACGATTCTCAACCGGAAGACAAGTACGTTCTTCCGGTTTATCCTTTGACCGAAGGGACGTCTCAGGCTCAGCTTCAGCGCATAATACGCAACGCGCTGGAGAAGCTCCCGGATTATCTTCCAGAAGCGTTGCCAGAGGAGCTTCGACAACGTCGTCGCCTTGCTCCGATCTCAGAAGCGATTCGACTCATGCATTATCCGTCGACGCCGGAAGAAGCCGACTATGCGCGTCGTCGATTCGCGTATCAGGAGCTTCTGATTTTACAGCTTGCGCTTGCAATCTGTCGCGCGCGTCGTTGCGTCAACATGCGCGCGCCAGCGTTGCCGGGAACCGCCAAAACAGATTCGCGGATTCGACGTCTCTTTTCGTTTGAATTCACCGAAGCTCAGAACGGCGCAATCAGGGAGATCGCCGCCGATATGGGGCGTTCCGTGCCGATGAACCGACTTTTGCAGGGCGACGTTGGTTCCGGTAAAACGGTCGTTGCGATTTACGCCGCGCTTCAGGCGACGGCAAACGGCGCGCAGACTGTCCTCATGGCGCCGACAGAAACGCTTGCCAGACAACATCTCAGGACGCTTGAGAATCTACTTCGTGGCAGCGCGACAAGGGTCGCGCCCTTCTTTGGCGGCCAGAAGCCCTCGGAACGCGCCGAGATACAGGCTTCGATCGAGTCAGGCGCGGCTCAGATTGTCGTCGGCACGCAGGCTCTTGTATGTAACGAACTGAAATTCAGAAAGTTGGGACTTGTCATAATCGACGAGCAGCACAAGTTTGGCGTGCGGCAGCGCGCGACGCTGAAGTCGTCCGATTCCTCTCTTGAACCGCATTATCTGGTCATGACCGCGACGCCGATTCCAAGGAGCCTGACGATGACGTTCTTCGGCGATCTTGACGTTTCCGTGATGCGCGGCGCGCCTCCGGGCCGTCATACTCCGACCACGTCTATCGTGACGAATAAGACGCGCGAAAGCTGGATGGAATTCGTTCGCGCCCGACTCGACGAGGGACGTCAGGCGTATTTTGTCGTGCCGCGCGTAGACGACGACGGTTCTGAGAACGAAACGACGTCGTCGGAACGTTCGCTTTTGTGCTACGACGATGGAACTTCGAACGTCCCGCAGACTTATCCGCGCGGCGTTTGGAATCGCTGGGACGGCGCGGAAGATAAGGACAGAGCGCTGGATCCTGAAACCTGGGAGAAGTCCGTTTCTCAGGAAAATAAAACCAGTAGCGCGTCTCGTACGAAACCTGAACTCAAAACGGTGTGGAGCGTCTACAAAGAGCTTTCGGAAGGGGCGTTGAAGAACTATCGTCTTGCTGTTCTCCATGGTCGCATGTCGACGCAGGAAAAGGAAACGGTTATGAAGGATTTTCGCGATCAAAAGATTCAGGCTTTGGTTGCGACGTCCGTCGTGGAGGTTGGGATTGACGTTCCTAACGCCACGATTATGACGATAGAAAACGCCGAACGATTTGGTTTGGCTCAGCTCCATCAGCTTCGCGGGCGAATTACAAGGGGACAGTTTCCAGGTTTTTGCGCGGTCGTTCCCACGGAGGACGTCGTTGACAGGGGAACGACCCCCGCGAAGCCTTTAAAAGGTAGTTCGTCAAAAAAAAGCGGCCTCAGAGGTAAAAATAAGGCTCAGTCGTCGGAAGGAAACGCCGCCGATCTGGCGCGCGCAGAAGCGTTGGAACGCTTAAAGTTCTTTACGGAGTCAACCGACGGCTTTGAGCTTGCCGAGCGCGACTTTGCCGTCCGCGGGCCCGGCGACCTTTTCGGATCGCGTCAGCATGGAGCGGCGCAGCTGAGGGTCGCAGATCTTTCGCGCGATCGTCGTATTCTCGAAGAAGCGCGAGACGACGCCTTGAAGATTGTCGGAAGCGATCCCGGCCTTGCCAGACCAGAGCACGAAGCGTTGCGTCGGCAGGTTTTGGCAAGATATGGGCGCGCGTTCGATTTGGGAGACGTTGGGTAGGCCTGAGACGGCGTCTTGCGTTTTAGGAGCGCATGAACAGACGCCTTTATTCCGATGCTGAGCCGTTGCGAAGGTCTTTTCGCGCCGTAGAAAAAGTCAGGATTGAATTTCAGGCGAAAATCTGATTCACAACGCGCGTTATTGATTGTTGTTGCCGAAGTCTGAGATTGATTTCCATGAAGGGGATGATGATAAAAGGCCCTTTGGAGCAGTGGTAATTGTTGAAAAAGAGATGTTTTTATGGAAATTTTCAACTTTTTCTGAGATTTCGTTTCAAATCCTACTTGCGTCGTCCCCTATCTGTGCTACAATAACGACCGCACCGGTAAGATGGCGTCTAGTGCATTTTTAGGCGGCGAGTCGTTGTAGGTTCGTCGTAGCGTGTGAGATTCGTATTTGGGCGGCGGCGCGACCTGTTCAGAGGTCTGTTATAACGTGCTGTGCGTTCGTCCGCAGTATCTCTTGTTGCGCTCGCTTGGACGCTTTAAAGAATTTTGCAGACGTCCTCTCGTTACGTAACGCTCTGTTGAGTCGTGTTTGCGTTTTTTCGCATCGTTAGTTTGGACGTCTGGATTCCGGGGAATCCCGAGTAGCGACTCGCCTTCTTTATTCAGGCGCGTCGTTTCGATTTCCCACTCTGACTCGTTGGCGTCTTGCCTCTGGGTTTCTCAGGCTGTTGTAGGCTGGAGCGGAGCTGCTCTGTCGCTGGAGGGATTGACCTTGTTGCTCGAGGTCTCGTTTGTTTCCTTTTTGTTCATTGGGAGCGTTAGAGATTTCGTGTAATGGATTCGGAATTGTTTTAATTATTTAGATTATTGTTTTAGACTTTCTGAAAAAATGAATTTTTCAGTTCGCCTTGACTGGGCGTGATCAAACTGATCGTGTTCCAATTGATAATAAAGGATTTAGAAATCAAATGTACGATGGTAATCGAGGTCGCGTGCGCAATAGAAACACCCAGAACGAGGGCTCTCGCGGTCCTTATCGCAACTATTCCTCCAGATACGGCGCCGCCTCCGGCGATTATCAACAACGTGGCGAATTCCCCCGCAACGATTATTCTCCCAACGATTACAATAGCCGAATCTCTGACGGCTCTCGCGCGTCTTCCTCGCACTTTAACCGTTCGTACGTCAAAAGCCCTCAGGTTGCTTTTCCTGTTCGCACCCAGCGCTACAATCCACTCGCCCCTAAAAAAACCGGTCCGAACGCGCGCTCTATGCGCTCTCCTGTCCCGCTCGATGAAAACGGAAACTACCGTTTGACCGGCGTGTTGGAAATGCACCCTAACGGATTTGGATTCCTGCGCGACCCCAAGGATAGTTACGTGCGTCATCTTTACGATCCCTTTGTCGCGTGCGGTACGATCGAGCGGCTCGGACTTCGCGAGGGCGTTGGCGTGGAGGCGCTCGTTCGTCCTGCCAGAGGCAATACGGGTCCGCGCGTATGCGCCGTTAACAAGATCGACGGTATGGATCCGGAAGATTATGTGACTGTTCCGAGATTTGACGATCTTGTTCCAATCACGCCGCATGAAATGTATCGTCTGGAGAATCTGGACGGACCGCTCTCTACCAGAATCATGGATATCCTTACCCCTCTGGGCAAGGGTCAGCGCGCGCTCATCGTCGCTCCGCCCCGCTCTGGCAAGACCGTGCTGTTGCAGCACATCTGTCAGGCGATCATTAGAAATAACCCCGACGTTTACGTTACCGTTCTTCTGGTCGACGAGCGTCCTGAAGAGGTGACGGATTTCCGAACTTTTGTTCGGGAAGAAATGTCTGAATTTCGACAGCGACATGAGGGCGAGCGTCCCGCGACCGCTGAGGTTGTCGCCAGTAGTCTGGACTGTGAACTGGAAAGTCATATTCGTCTTGCTCAGTTTGTAACTAAACGTTGCAAGCGCCTTGCGGAAATGGGGAAAGACGTCTTTCTGCTCTTGGATTCGATTACTCGTTTGGCGCGCGCCTACAATAAGTGGGGCGGCAATACTGGTCGTACGATGACCGGCGGTCTCGATATCAAAGCGATGGATATTCCCAAAAAAATCTTTTCATCCGCTCGTCAGGTCGAGGGAACATACGATTCTGACGGCAACGTGATTCGCAGGAGCGGCTCGCTGACGATCGTCGGCACGGCTCTGGTCGATACTGGAAGTCGTATGGACGAATTGATTTTTCAGGAATTTAAAGGGACGGGAAACATGGAACTCGTCCTCGATCGCCGACTGGCCGACAGGCGTATTTGGCCGGCAATCGACGTCAACCAGTCCGGAACGCGCCATGAAGAAAAGCTGTTGAACCCAGTCGAGCTCAGAGCGGCAAGTATGATCCGGCGCACGCTCTCGCAGGGCGATCCCATCGACGCGATGGAACGGCTGTCCGCCACGCTTCCACGTTTTAAGTCGAACGCGGATTTCTTTGCGCAGTTTCTTCAGAAGAATTATTGAGCAAAAAAACAAGCTGTTAATAAGGACTTTGAGTTAAGGTGTAAAAATGAGCTCGAATGTTAAGAAGGCCGTCGTTTTAGCCGCTGGTAAGGGAACTCGTATGAAGTCGGACCTTCCGAAGGT
>CACYBR010000107.1 GCA_902772705.1 uncultured Planctomycetota bacterium | reverse complement strand
GGTCTTTTTCGTCTCAGCCTTTTCGACAGGCGCGACTTTTTCGACAGCCTCAGCCTTTTCAATCGGCGCGACCTCTTCGCCGGGCTCGTCGTTTTCAACGGAGTCGGTCGTTGCGTCAGAGTCGGTCGTTGCGCCAGAGTCGGTCGTTGCGCCAGAGTCGGTCGTTGCGTCGGAGTCGGGTCCCAGGAAGAGTTCGCGCGCCGGTCTCGGGATCACGGTCGTGTTAAGAAGCAAACCTTTGCCCTCGATCGAGGCGGCCGCGGCGTCGACGGCGGCCTGAACGCTCGAAAGATCGCCGTTCATAAGAAGGAGTCCCTTGCCGTTGAGCGCCACGTCAAACGCGAGCTTGAAAAGGACGACCTCCGCCGCTTTGCACGCGGCGTCGGCGGCGACCATCGCGGAAACGGCGGTCTGCGTCTCGACGATCCCGAGCGCGCCAAGCCTGTCGGGATCAAGCGCGACCGCTTCCGCCATCGCCGGAAAGAGCGCCGGATGAATGTTGGCGACCGTAAGATAATCGACGACGTAAGAGCCCGCGACCTGCCGCGCCGTCTCCATCGCCATATTGATATCGCCGACAGACCCGGAGAACACGACGAGATAATTGCCGGGACTGACAGGGCGCGCCACGTGCAACGTCGTCGACGCGGCCTTCATGAGAGCGTCCTGCGCCTGATAACCAACGCCAATACTCGAGAACTCGATCGCGCCAACGGAAACGACTTCGCCCATTATTATCCTCAATCCTTAATCGGCGGCCTCTGTTGCTGTAAAGAGTCTGCGGAACGATTCTCGCCGCGGAACCGCTCCTGCGCCAGTCATTTTAAGAGCGCCAGAGGCGCAAGTCAAGCGGCGCGCGACGGCGTCAAATAAGTCCCTGGTTATCATACCAGAGCGCGACGCGGCGAAATTTACTCTCAAGTTCGGGCGAAATCGCCGCGCCAAGCTGGTCTTTCGCCTTCTCGCCCGAGCAGATCCACGGTCCGTGCAACGCCTCGTACGATTTATTGAAGTCCATCGCCATACTCTTGTGTTTCAACGCCTTATAACATTCGCCAAAGACCCCGGCGCCAACCACGCCCACGGGCGGGATGCGAAAGACGCGGACGCGTCCACGATCAAAAGCGCGTCCGACCATCTGCCCAAATTCGGAAAAGAGAATCGGTTCCGGCGCAGTCGCAAAATAGACCCCTTTTCCGGAACAGAATTTCGCTTTCGCCGAAGGTTCGCTCGTCGACTCCAGACTTAACGGGGTCAGCCGTTCGCCGCGCGTCATCGCGGCAATAAGGACGTCGACGAGATCCTGAATGTAAATGAAAGAAAAATAACGATCCTTCCATCCGGGAACCACAAAGGCGCCATGTCGTTTCGCCATGGAATAGAGCTGACGCGACTCCATGTCCCATTCGCCAAACACGTAAGAAGGGCGTACGATCGTAATCGGGAGCTTCTCCGAATAATCCTGAAGATTTTGCTCGGCGGCAAACTTGCTGCGCCCGTAGGCAGAGATGGGCCGAGGATAGTCCGTCTCGCGCTTGCGACGGCAGAGGTCGTAAAGGCGCTCCCCCGACTCGCCGCTGAGCGCGTCGCCCTTGCGCGCAATCCCGGAGCATGAAAGGGACGAAACGACGACAAGCGTCGGACGACGCCCTGAACGCACGCAATAGCGAGCGAGATCAAGCGTGCAACCGCAGTTGACCTCCATGAACTCGCCGCGACGAACCTCGCGGGTAAGCCCTGCGACATGAAAGACGCCGTCGACCCCTTCGACGCCCCGGGCAAGCGCGGCGCCGTCTCGAAGGTCGCCGTTGATAATCTCGACGTTCGGCGTTCCGGCGAGCCAATCGGCCTTCGCCGCCGTTCTGACCAGACATTTGACGCGCGCGCCCGACTCAAGAAGACGACGCGTAAGAGAGCGCCCGATAAAGCCGGTCGCGCCGGTGACAAAATAGGTCTCGCTCATGACAGAGTTCTCCCCTCGGGCGTAGCAGCCAGGTCATTCGGAATTTCCGGGAACGGCGCCTTTGTTGAAATTTCTGATCCAGTCTGGAACAGGAACAATCCTTCCCTCTTTATTGACGCATACGAGCGTCGTGGCGCCCTTTGCGAGCAGCACGTCGTCGCGGTATAGCTCGTATTCGTGGGAGAGGGACGCGCCGGTAATCCTCGCGACGCGCGTTTTGAGCGTGAGCAGGTCGTCGTAACGAGCCGGCTTGAGATACTGACACCGCGCTTCCGACACCACCATCATGACGTCGAGCTCTTCGACATGGCGATAGCTCGCGCCAGTCGCTTCGCGCAAAAGCTCGGTGCGTCCCATCTCGAAGTAGGTGAAATAATTGCCGTGATACACGACGCCCATCTGGTCCGTCTCCTGATAACGGACGCGCAACTGGAGTTCGCTCTCATATCCGACGGACGTCGCGGAACTGCGCTTAATGCCGTCCTTCGCGCCGCCGTCCTGTCTGACTTCTTCCATCGTCGCTCTCCCGATCACGCAGCCGCCGCGTCGTCGCCGCTCTTCTTGTCTTTCTTGCTCTTCTTTTTCTTCTCGGACTTCTCTTCCTCGCGAACAACGGTCGGTCCTGCGATCGCGTCGAAAATCGCCAGAAGGTTCAGCAGTCCTGCGGTGACCGTATAGATCACGCCCACGTCAAGCCACGAATGGAGTCTCGCGGCGATATCGTTGGCGGTCGGCTGGTTCGGACGCGACGCCGCGTCCGAAGGAAGCCTCGGAGGCGCGAACGCGGAAGACCAGAACGACCCGTCCGCGTCGCGACGCGCGCGCGCCTGCATGATCGCCGGAAGCGCCATAACGCCGACGCACGCCTGAGGAATAAACGCGAGTCGCCGATCGCCCGGACGCCATGAACAGTAGACGTTGCGCGCAAAATAGAGCGCCGTCTTATCTTCCGAACCCGGAGCCGGCGCGCGGAAGCTTCCCATCCATATCCCGCATGAAAGAAGGAGCCAGACGGAAAGCCCGTAAATCGCCGCCTTGAAATAGCGCCGCTGATACAGATGCCCGGCGCCGGGCAGCAACCATGCGAGCGCTCCCGCCGCAACAGGATTGCGCAGCTCGATCGTCAACTCGGAGGAGTTCGTTTCATCATGACGTTTCTCGCACGTCGTTCGTTCTCCCTTCGTGGGCATAGCCAGCCTTCCTTTCTCTCCGTCGCGGCAAGGATTACGCGAGATCGCGCAGGCGTTGAACGGGATGCGCGACAAAACCAAACATAGCGCGCGGTAAAAAAAAGAGCGTTCGGAGACCGAACGCTCAACGCGAGTCGGGGCGACACGATTTGAACGTGCGACCCTCTGCTCCCAAAGCAGATGCGCTAGCCAGGCTGCGCTACGCCCCGATTTTTAATCGCCGTCGAACCGACGTGCGACAGCGACCATTATAGCATGCAAATGAAAACCCGAAAGGGGGCAAGTCAAAGCTGATGGAAAGTCAGGCTCACAGGAAGTCGTCATGTCGGAGAACGCCGGATTCCTCCTCAATTTCGGCGTGAGTCTGCCATCGCCAACGTCGCGAGGCGCGCCGACGCTCCTCGCGAACGCCGTAACGCGGCTTAACTTCAAGGCCCAAGAGTTCTTTGATTCGGTCAAAAAAATTCTTCGGAAGCTGGTATTCGACTTCGACGATCTCGTCCGGTTTCTCCGGTTCGAGATAAAGCTTTCGCACGGAAATTCTGGGCCCAAACTCGCCGCCGCAGATTTTGCACGGAAGCTGGTTTTTCGGTTCGCGCACAGCATGGCCGCAACTCTTACAGATATAGCGATATTCCCAGGGGCCGTAGCCGTATCGTTTCTCTTTCATAACCGCGTCCTCAAAATGCTCGGCAACAAAGTCTCAAAGCGCGATATTGCTCCTTCATCCTTTGGATATTATACAGTCGAAAAAAGTCTTTGTCGAGTCTTTGCCGATTCTTTCGGGAAATTATCGAAAGAACCTTTTCAGGTTATGCGCCCTTCCAGTCGACGACGACTTCCTGCGAGATTCTGGTCGTCGAGTCCGCCTCGTCGAACGCCAGAACGACAAGCTCGACGCCGGACGACGCCGCGAGCTCGTGAAGCGCATAGCGCAGTTCGCGATCGATAAGAACAACCGGCGGCGTCTCCGCGTCGCGCAGAATCTCGGACGCGGATTTGAGCGCCGCCACGAGCGACGACGCCTTCGCGGGCGACAGCGCAAAGGACGTCGCGCCGCTCTCCGAGGTCGTGAGCGCGTCGCGAAGCGCGTCTTCGCCTGCGGGATCAAAGAGCGCCGCGTGGAGAATTCCGTCGGAATCGCGCCATGGTCCGACGATCGAGCGCGCCAGCCGCGCGCGAACGGCTTCGAGCGCGCGCCATGGATCCGCGTCGGGCTCGCGCAGCGCGAGATCGTTGAGCGCTTCGAGGATCGTGTCAAGCCGCCGAATCGAAACGCCTTCTTCGAGCAGCAGTCTCAAAACACGCTGAATCCTCGCAAGCTTGTGGACGTCAAGTTCGGAGTCGCGGTCCGCGCCGCCGAGCGCCTCGTCGACGAGCGCGGGCGACGTCTCGCGCAGACGCTCGACCAACCGCCGGGTCGCGTCGCGCGAAAGAAGCGACGCCGCCTCGCGACGCGCTGTCACGAGCGTTTTCCTCTCGATCAGTTCGCCCGGCGTCATGACGTCGTAGCCTTCCTCTTCCGCGTCCTTCGCCGCGTCGGGCGCGATCCAAAACGCGCGCAAACCGTCGGGCGACGTCGCGCTCAGGCCCTGAAGCGCCCCTGCCGCATAGCCGGAATCAACCGCCAGAACCATCTGCGGATAGACGACCCCCAGCGCCGCTTCGACTCCGTTGAGCCGTATCGAATATTGATTTTCGTCGAGCGTCTGATCGTCGCGAATCCGCGTCTTCGGCAGCACGACCCCCAGCTCCGACGCGAGCGCAAGACGCACTCGCTTGACGCGGTCGAGCAGCGTCGGTCCTTCCTCGGGAATCGCGACGCGCGAAAGCCCCGACCCGACGGCAATCTCAAACGGCTCGACCCGCAGCGACCGCTCGATCTCCGCTTCGTCTTCGTCGACGTCCGTCTTTTTCGCGTCGGAAACCGCGCCGCCGGGTCCGACGACCGCCGGCGCCGCGACCGGTCGCTTCGCCAGAACCATCGCCAACACCAAAAAGCCGCACGCAAGCGTCAGCAGGGGCAGAAACGGCAGACCGGTGAACGCCAGAAAAAGGAGAAAAACGCCCGTCGTCGCGAGTACGATCGGCTTGCCGAACGTCTGCGTGAGCGCGACGCTCGAGACGTTCTGGGACCGCGAAGTGCGCGCGACCAGAAGCCCCGTGGCGATCGAAATCAGGAACGCCGGAACCTGAGAGACGAGCCCGTCGCCAATCGTGAGCCTGCAGTACAGTTGCGCCGCCTCGCCAACGCTCATATGACGCTGAAGGACCCCGATGCAGAGACCGCCGATCAAGTTGACCGCGACAATGGCGAGTCCTGCGATCGCGTCGCCGCGTACGAACTTGCTCGCGCCGTCCATCGCGCCGAAAAAATCGGACTGCTCGCTAAGCTCCGCGCGCGCCGCTTTCGCTTCCTCTTCCGTGATCGCGCCCGAGTTCAGATCAAAGTCGATCGCCGACTGTCGACCCGGCAGCGCGTCGAGCGTAAAGCGCGCCGTAACCTCTGAAATGCGCGTCGCCCCTTTCGTGATCACGACAAACTGAATTATGACAAAAATCAGGAAAACGACCGCGCCCACGACGATACTGTCGCCCGCGACAAATCGGCTGAACGCGTCGACGACCTGCCCGGCGTTCCCCTGCGTCAGAATAAGACGCGTCGTGGACACGTTCAGAACGAGCCGATACAGGGTCGTCATGAGCAGAATCGTAGGAAACGCGCTGAAATCCAGCGGCTTGCGGATAAAGAACGTCGCCAGAAAGATCGTCGCCGTTATTGCCAGATTCGCCGACAAAAGCAGGTCCATAACAGAAACAGGCAGGCGAAAGAGAAGCGCAAGAACGCTGAGCGTGGCAAAAATTGGCAACACGGCGTCCTGCCAGCGAATTGTCCTCTGTTCGTTCATCGTTCCCAACGTCCCCGACGCGCGCTCCTCCGATCCGCAAACGCGACGCTTCACGGCGAATGTCGCGCACGGACCCCAACGCCGGGGAGTTTAGGGAAAAAAGACGACCCACGCAAGCGCGATTCGACTCTTTTTCAACGCGAGCCCTTCCGCGTTTCGCCCGAGTGAAGCAGAATCGCGGAGGCGCATAAAAGAACGAGAATCACGCTGAAAAGCGCGTACGCCTGAAACTGAGAAATGCGCGCGCTCGTTTCCTTATGCCGCAAAGGACGCGGCGCGCTCGTCGCTCTGTCCGCCGGCGCGACAACCCGGGCCGGCTTCGCGTCGACCGAGCTCTTCTCCTCTATCTCGACAGGTCGCGTCGCTGAGGCGTCGACCAGCCGAACGTCCGTCTCGGGATTCGACGCTTTGCGCGACGCTTCCGCCGTCTGACGGGACCGCTCGTCGAGCGCATTGAAGGAATCGCTTGAAATCAGTTCTGGTCGGTCGGAATCGAGTATGACCTGAAGTCCGAGATAGCCCGGCGAATAAATTGGCGGCGACGGGGGCAGTCCGCCAACGTTTCGACTCCAATACCCCAACATCGATTCACGGACGTGATCCGTCTTCGCTTTACCGAGTCGTCGCAACGCTTCCGGCGTGTCGACGCCGTTGCCTGAGACGTAGATCGGTTCCGACGAAACCGGATAGAATCGAACGCCGATTCCCCTGATATCCAGGCCGTTATAATCGTCGCGATTCACGCCGGTCTGGTCGTCCCTCATGATCTGGCGGACGATCGCGAAGGAATCTTCTTCGGCGTAGGACGAAAGCTTCTCGCTCGCCTTTCGGCACTGATTGGGCGCGCGTCCCGGATCGACG
>CACYBR010000106.1 GCA_902772705.1 uncultured Planctomycetota bacterium | reverse complement strand
CTCCTTCGTCCGTCCAGATCAGGAAAATAACATTTTTTATCGTACAATACCTTGAAGACGGAGTAACTGTAGAATATAATCAGCGAATCGTACTATGCACGGCTGGTTTCCGACAGAATCGACCATTCGATTCCCTCGGTTGTTTCCTATTGCTCCGTGTTTTTGGTCTGCGTGACGCGCACTGCCGTCGCGTAGCGGAAATTGTTGTCAAAGTCGCGTCGTTCCGCTTCGAGCGAACACGACCCCTATTCGACGTTCATCGAGACAAGGATTTATTACATGTCGAAGTATAGCCCTGAAAATATTCGAAACATTGTTTTGTGCGGACACGGCGGCTCCGGAAAAACCACGCTTGCGGACGCTTTCTTGAACGTTTCCGGCAAGGTTAAACGACCGGCAAGCGTCGACGAAGGTACGAGTATTTGCGACTTCGACGAAGAAGAAAAGTCCCACAAGTACACCATCGAAACCTCCTGCATTAATTTCGATTGGGCCGGCAAACACTTCGACGTCTTTGACTCCCCCGGTTATCCAGACTTTATCGGTAGCGCGATCTCCGCTATGGGAGCCTCTGACACAGCCGCGATCGTCGTTAACGCCTCCGCTGGTATCGAAGTCAACACGCGTCGTGTTTTCGCGGAAGCCAAAAAGGCGGGACTTGGTCGCATGGTCATCATCTCCAAGATGGACGGCGACAACATTGAATTCGACGAACTGATGGATTCTATCCATAGCGTCTTCGGACAGGAAGCGGTCCTCTTCAACGTTCCGGTCGGACACGGCGCAAACTTCAAGGGCGTTGTCAACGTTCTTAAGCCAACCGAGGCCGAGGGCGCTCTCGTCGATCCCAACGAACTTCACGACACGCTCATCGAATCCATCGTTTCCGTCGACGACGAAGCGATGGAACGTTACTTCGAAGGCGAGTTGCCTTCTGACGAAGAGATGGCCAAGCTCATCGCCAAGGGCGTTAAGGAAGAATCGCTGATTCCTATCTTCTGCGTCTCCGCCAAGACTGGCGTCGGCCTTAACGAACTTATGGACGCTCTTGCCGCGTTTGCACTTCCCGCAAACGTCATTCCACGCACCGCGACTAACGCCGAAGGCGAATCCGTCGACGTCGTCGCCGATCCTGCCGGTCCGATCGTCGCTCAGGTCTTCAAAACACGAATCGACCCCTTCGTTCAAAAGATCAATTACCTCCGCGTGTTTTCCGGAGTCCTCAAAACCGGCGAAACCGTGCCGCTTGTCGGGTCTCGTAAGGGCTTCAAAATCGCTCAGCTCTTCGAAGTTCAGGCAAACGAACTTACGCCCGTCGATGAAGCGACCCCCGGTATGATTGTCGCCGTCACCAAGACTGACGAGCTCCACACGTGCGTCACCCTCGGCGAGCTCGCTATGCCCAAGTACTCCTTCCCGACCCCGATGGTTGGACTTGCCGCGTTCCCGAAGAGCCGCGGCGACGAGGCGAAGGTCTCCATTGCGCTCAATAAGCTCGCGGAAGAAGACCCCACCTTCACGGTTGAACGTAACGAACAGACCAAGCAGCTCGTTATCACCGGTATGAGCGACCTGCACCTCCAGATTCTTCAGGAACGTCTGAAGCGTCGTGACAAGGTCGAGCTGGATACCAAGGAGCAGAAGATCCCCTACCGCGAGACGATCCAGCAGAAGGCGGAAGGTTCATATCGTCATAAGAAGCAATCCGGCGGCGCCGGTCAGTTCGGCGAAGTCCATATTCGCATGTACCCGTTCCCGAGCGGCACGGATCCTGAAGAATTCGCGACCGACAAGAACCGCTTCCCGTCCATGAAGGACTTTAAGTACTTCCCGAAGAACAACTTCCTGCTCGTCGACTCCATTGTTGGCGGTTCGATTCCGTCTAACTTCATGCCCGCGATCGAAAAGGGGTTCCTCGATCGTATGGAAAGCGGCGTTGTCGCAGGTTATCAGGTTCAGGACCTCTGCATTGAGGTTCACTTCGGAAAGTATCACCCGGTCGACTCCAACGAACAGGCGTTCCGTACCGCTGCAAAGGGCGCGTTTAAGGAAACGTTCGCCAAGGCTCGTCCCGCGCTTCTCGAACCGATCGTCAATCTCGACGTCACGGTTCCTGTCGACAAGGTCGGCGACGTCAATTCCGACGTCGTTGCCGCGCGCCGCGGTCGTCCTCTTGGCGTTGAAGACGCCGGCGGCGGTTTCCAGACGGTTAAGGCTGAGGTTCCGTTCTCCGAAGTCACGACCTACAGCCGTACTCTCGCCAGTATGACGGGCGGTCAGGGTAGCTACACCATCGAGTTTGCTCGTTACGACGTCGTCCCGGGCAACATTCAGTCGGAAATTGTCGCTAAGGCCGACCTCAAAGAAGAAGAGGAATGATCGCAGCCTGAGCCGTCTTCAGTTGCGTGCAGGATACAAGCCGTCGAAACGCGTGTCTCGGCGGCTTTTTTAATGGACATAGTCCAAAGTGGAAAAGGTTGGACGTCGTCTGAACGCGCCGTAAAAAGCGTATGGTTCTTCAGGATTATAACGTCGTTCTCACAATCATTAAGGAGAGCTAAATGAGCGAACTCATTGATCTGACTCAGGACGCATTCAAAACCCTCGTCGGCGACGAAACGCGCCCCGTTCTCGTCGATTTCTGGTCCCCGACGTGCGGACCCTGTCGTCTTCTCGCGCCCGTAATCGCTAAGCTTGCGCAGGAAAACGAGGGCAAGGCGGTCGTCATGAAATGCAACGTCTTCGACAACATGGAACTCGCGGCCAGTCTGAACGTCTCTGTCGTTCCGACAATCATCGTTTTCAAAAACAAGGAGATCGTCGCGCGTCTGACTGGCGTTCAGAAGCAATCGAAACTTCAGGAACTTATCGACGCAAACCTTTGATTGCTATCGCTCTATGACCTGTAACGCGATCGACGCGACGCCTTGCGCACGCGTCAACGACAGAAAGAAAAGCTATGAAACAACTGCTTCAATTATCTCTCGCAGCCGTCTGCCTGGTCGCTTGCGCCTCCGCCGCGTTTGCTCAGTCCTCCGGCGTTCCATGGACGGCAATGGACGGGCTTAACCGTCCCGTCGAATCGTCTGATAAAACAGGCGATATTCGCGTCGGCAAAAAAGTTGGGATCTTCTACTTTCTCTGGCTGACGGAATCCGTTCCGAAAGCGCCTTGGACCGACGGTCCCTACGATCTCATGAAGCTGCTTGACAAACTGCCTGAAGAGGAGCTCAAGGACGTCGAAAGTAGCAATAACGAACTCTGGCCTCAAGCAGAAGGAACAATGGTATTCTGGGGAGAACCTCTCTATGGATACTATGTAACAAGGGATCCGTGGGTTATTCGCCGCCACATGCAGCTCCTCGTCGACGCGGGCGTTGACTTCCTCGTTTTCGATACGACCAACAACGTAACGTACCCCCGCGAAGTTCGTGCAATCTGCGACGTCATGTTACAAATGCGCGCCGAAGGAGGTCGTACCCCTCAGATCACGTTCATGATCAACACCAAGGCGGACGAAACGGCAGAAAAGCTCTGGAAAGAAGTCTATAATACGGGCAAATACGACGAGCTTCTTCTCCAGCTCGAAGGTAAGCCGCTTCTCGTCGGCGATCCTGCCGTGATCAAGAATGAAGAGATCAAGCAAAAGCTTACGCTTCGTCGTGCGCACTGGCCCTTTAAGATGATTAATACGGAAAAAGCGTGGCATTGGGAAGCCGCCTACCCGCAACCCTACGGCTGGGCGACCGATCCCGAGAAAGCGGAACAGGTCAACGTTTCCGTTGCGCAGAATCTGAGCCGTCAGCCAGACGCCCATGTCGAAAACATGAGTTCGGGCTGGGCTCGAGGCCGTAGCTTCCAAAAGGGTAAGCTGGAAGAAGATCTCGCGACTGACGAAGGACGCAACTTCGCGGAACAGTGGACCCGCGCATATGAACTTGATCCAGACTTTGTCATGGTTACGGGCTGGAACGAATGGATAGCGGGTCGCTGGAAGCGCGGGGCCAAACACGTCTTTGTCGACCAGTTCAACCGCGAATACAGTCGCGACATTGAACCAATGAAGGGCGGACATCTCGACAACTACTATTTGCAAATGGTCGAGGGAATCCGTCGTTACAAGGGCGCGCTCCCGCTTCCCAGGCATACGGCCAAGACGACAGTCGACGTCAATGGCGACTTCTCCCAGTGGCAGGACGTGAAACCTGATTTTAGCGACTGGCCCGGCGAAACAACAAAGCGTGATTTTCCAGGCGCAGGAGGGACCCATTACGTCAATGAAACAGGTCGCAACGATCTGATTCTTGCCAAAGCGACGCGCGACGACGCCAATTTTTACTTCTATCTCAAGACAAAAGACGCTATCACGCCTGCGAAACCAGACGGTCTGTGTCTGCTGATCAACGCCGACAGGAACCTTGAAACCGGCTTCATCGGCGGAGATTTTCTTATTGGCGCAAAGTACGACGGAGAGAACGCCGTCGTTGCGAAGTTCAGCGGTAAAGAAACAAATCAGTGGAAATGGAAGAAATCCGGAACGGTCAGATACCAGATTAAAGGGAATGAACTCATGCTCGCCGTCCCGTTCGAAACGCTCGGACTCTCAAAAAACGAAGCAGACTTCAATACGCTCGCCTTCAAATGGCTTGATAATTTCCATGGCGACGCCGAGGTTTCTGATCTCTATACGACTGGCGACGTGGCGCCTGAGAGTCGTTTCTTCTTCCAAATGACGGAATGATCCAAACTCGAGCGTTTGCCTCTGAACTTATAACGACAAAGACCGGTTTTCCAGCGGAAACCGGTCTTTTCTTTGTTATCTGAGATTTAAGGAACCCAAAAAGACGCGCTCACTTAACAAACGAGACTTTCTTTTCTTCAGGTTCGCGAGTCGTCGCGCCGCTCACGCCGTCGACGGAACGTTCTTTTTCAACGCCAATAAGAAGCGCGGTATACGTTTCGTAATTGTCTGGAACGCCAAGCTTTTCCTTAAAACGCTTTTCATTCGCGGCCTTAGGCGCTGTCATGACCGTCTTGCATCCGTAACCAAGGAGGAGCGCGGCGACGTTCATTCGATCTGCGGCGGCGCCCGCGTCATACTTCGCCACGTCAGTCTTTTCGCAACAGACAAAAATCACAAGCGGCGCGCCCCCGACTGAAAGCCGTCCGTTCGGGTCGACCTTAGCGGCTTCGTCGATTTCCTCAAGCAATTCGCGATTCGTAACAACCGCGAAGAACCACGGCTGAAGATTTCGTGCGCTGGGCGCGTTGCGTCCAATTGTCACAATCTTTTGAATATCTTCTTCCGCGACAGGATCGTCGGTAAAACGTTGCG
>CACYBR010000105.1 GCA_902772705.1 uncultured Planctomycetota bacterium | reverse complement strand
GGGATCAATCCTTATAAATCGTGGTATACAGAAGTCTTGGAAGACGGCACGATGAAAGCCTACTGGAGAATGCCGTTTAAAAAAGAAGCGCAGGTTTCCTTCATTAACTACGGACTTCAGGACGTTGACATTGACTATAAAGTCTTATACGAAAAAAGCGGATGGTCTGACGACACGATGTACTTCCACGCCAACTGGCGGCAGGAGCGTGAGATGGAAACGCTTGCCGGAACAGGGGCAAGAGATTGGAATTACACGACGTTGCATGGAAAGGGCGTTTACGTCGGAGACGTGCTTTCCGTAGTCAATTCCGTTGAAGCATGGTGGGGAGAAGGGGACGAGAAGATTTACGTTGATAATGAAAAATTTCCGTCTCACTTTGGCACGGGAACGGAAGATTACTATGGCTACGCCTGGTGCACGCCCCTCTTTTTTGAATCTCCGTTCCATGCTCAACCGCGTTGTGAAGGACCTGCCAACTTTGGCAATACGACGAACCTTCGTTTCCGCTTGTTAGACGGTATTCCTTTTACAACTGATTTTGTTTTTGATATGGAAGTCTGGCATTGGGCTACTACGGTTGTAGATTACGCGGCGACGACTTTCTGGTATGGTCTTCCCGGCGCTACGATAGACAAAACCGCCGGACCCGATCGAGACGAACTCCAAGTTGAGGCTGCCGAGCCCGTTCAATATAACCACAAACTTGCCGTCAGGCTTTCCACGTTTGAACTTGAGGAATCTCTGACAAAAGGAATTGTCGGAATTCAAGACATGAAGTCGTTTGAGAAGAACGGCTTCAGCTGGAAGGATTCTAAACAACTCTGGTGGCGTGACGGCGTTTCCGACGATACGATTTCTCTTAGGGTTTTTAACGTTCCCAGCGGAAAGAAAACGCTTGTGTTGGGAACGACTTGCGCGGTTGATTACTGCATTGCCCAATTCTTATGGAACGGAAGAGAAATTGGAAAGCCTGTCGATTTCTTCAATGAAGACGCCGTTATTCACAGGACAGTCAAAATTGACGTCCCAGAGACAAATGGAGAGGACGGCGTTCTATCTGTTCGGATTATCGGTAAAAACGAGAAGTCTCTTGGAACGATGTTTGGACTCGACGTAGTTTCCTGGGAGTGATTTCTTTCCGCTCCATTCCAACGGTGATCAGGTTCCAGAGCTAAAAAGAAAAAGCCCGCTTCGTCAGACGATACGAATCGGGCTTTTCTTCGCTATTTTGGGAAGGAGATCAGGCTCTAATGGACGTGACGTCGAGCAGTTCGATTTCTGGCGAGAGGTAACCTTCCTGCGGCGTTTCTACCTTAGAATAATCCGTGGATAGATATTTCTTGTTGTCGTCAACAAAAACGGTAACGACAGTCGCCTTTTGCGCGTCCTCTTCAGGCATCTGATTGAGTAATTTGACCGCGCCAAGGAGGTTGCCGCCGGAGGATATTCCAACTCCCAGCCCTAAATTTCGCGACAGCGCCTGCGCCGCCAGGATCGCGTCGCCATCGTCAACCGCTATCACGGAGTCAAGTTGGTCCAGCTTTAAAATCGCGGGGATGAATTCGTCTGATATTCCCTGAATGCGGTGAAAGCCGATCTTATAGCCTGTGGAAAGCGTAGGGGAACTGGAGGGCTCTACCGGATGGACCGTCGCCTTGGGGAAGCTTTCTTTGACGCGCCTTCCACACCCCATGACTGTGCCGCCCGTGCCAACTCCTGCTACGAAAGCGTCCGGACTCCGATTTAGTTTTGAAAGTTGCGCGATAATTTCTGGTCCGGTCGACAAGTAATGAGCTTCGCTATTGTCTTCGTTGTCGAACTGACGCGGAAGAAAAACATGCTCAGGATCGTCGATTTTCGCCTGTTCAGAACGCTGAATCGATCCTTTAAACCCTCCGTCTTCCCGTGAAACCAGTCGCACGTCGGCGCCGTAAGCCTTCATGAGGTTGATACGTTCTACCGACATCCAGTCAGGAAGATAGATAACGACCTTGCAGTTCAGGCGTCGTCCAAGAGCGGAGAACGATACGCCGGTGTTCCCGCTCGTCGCTTCGACGATAGTGTCGCCTGGTTTGAGCTGACCCGACATAACAGCTTTGCGAAGGATGTGCGCAGCCATGCGATCTTTGATAGAACCTGTGAGATTTAGGTATTCAGCTTTTGCAAACACCGTTCTCGGTTTGCCTTGCCAGAGCAAATCTATTTTTAGGAGGGGCGTTAAACCAATTAATCCGTCAAGTCCATTGAGCTTTTCAAGAGCGTCCATGTCCGCCTCAAAACAGTTGTGGGGGTCTGTTTATAAGAACACGTCAACCGTATCAGACCGATCCAATTCAATTATAAGGACTGAACTCTTTCTGATACGCTTTTTCCGAAATCGTCATTTTTAGACGTCGGCTTGAAGTTATCCAGAATGTTTTTAACGATGATTCCGAGCAATGAAACCGGACCGATACCGAACACTTTCCCAGAGCTCCTGTCGTAGAAAGCGCCGTCGGTCGCCAATGTCGCTCGCTAATGTCACTCGCCTTCAAATTGAACAGGGGCAAAGACCGGGATACCTTTGAGCTTTTCACGTCCTTTAAGATCGACCAATTCAATCACGAAAGCTGCGCCAACCACCGTCGCTCCTTGGCTTTCAACAAGCTTCCGACACGCGGCGACAGTTCCTCCCGTCGCGAGAAGATCGTCAACGAGGAGAACGCGATCGTTTGGTTGGATCGAATCCTTATGCATCTCAATTCTGTTTGTTCCGTACTCAAGCTCGTATTCGACTGAAACGGTTTCAAACGGAAGCTTGTTCGGTTTTCTGAGAGGGACGAAACCTACGTTAAGTTCAAGGGCCAGAGGCGCGCCGAAAATGAACCCTCGAGCCTCCGCGCCTGCGACTTTGGTGATTGGACCCCAGTTGGAAACGCCAGCCTTAAGTTCAGCGATCGATTGACGGAATCCGTCTACGTCTTCGACGAGAGGGACAATATCACGGAAGAGAATTCCTGGCTTGGGAAAGTCGGGAATAGTGCGTATATAATCAACCAGCGGTTTCATTTCAAATCTTTCTTTAAATATACGGGAGTCTGGGGGAAACTTTTGAGTCTTGATTCTGACGTAATGTCAAAGGATCATGCCTAGACGCGCCTTGATCAGCGATTCGAGCTGACGGGCGCATTTACGATGCTCTTTTACTGAAGACCCATAAGGATCGGCAATGTCTTTTTCGTCAGGACTAAGCGTTATTATACGATTTGCTCCGTCTGGGTACAGACGATGAAGGAGGTCGCGATGGGCGATTTCCATGGTGAAGACGACGTCCGAATCCTTCAACATTTCCAAGGTCACTCGTTTTGAACGATGTTGTTTGAGCGAAAGACCATAATCGTCTTCCATAACACGGATGACGGGAGGCGTGGCGGGAAGAGATTCATACGCGTCCGTTCCTGATGAAATCACTCGAAAACCATTTTCTTCCAGTTTATCGGGGGAAACGCCGAGCTCTTTACCGAGAATCACTTTCGTTATTCCTTCAGCCATCGGGCTCCGTCCCCTGTTCGCAGAACAGACGAACATTATCGTTTTGACGCTTGCATTTTTAAGCGCTTTCGAAGAAACCGCGCCTTCTCGAAGAATGGTAATTCCATTTTCGTCAATCTTTGCGACCGTTGAAGGTTGACCGTAGGCGGCAGGACCTCCGTCAACGTACAGATCGACACGATCGCCGAGCGACTCAATCGCTTCTTTAACGGTTGTTGCCGGAGGTCGGCCTGAAATATTGGCGCTTGTCAGAACAACAGGGACGCCGACCCTTCGAATAACGTTTAAAAGGAAGTCGTTTTGCGGCGCGCGGAATCCGCAGGAATTCTGCGGCATGATCGCTTTGAGCGCGTCTTTAGAAAAAGAACGCCATTTACCACCAGATTCAGACGCGTCGACGACAAGGGTCAGAGGACCGGGCCAGAAACGTCTGGCGAGACGTTCAGCGAGAGGGGGGGCGTCAGACACGAACTCGCGAACCATTTCAAATCCTGAGACTGCCAAGGGAAGAGCATGTCCCTGACGACGCTCCTTTTCTATGCACAGACGACTGACTGCGTTCGCGTTGGAGGCGATCGCTGCTAACCCATAGACTGTTTCGGTGGGAAATACAAGTAGTTTTCCACGTAACAACGAGTCGGCGCAACGTCCTACCGCTTCAGAGACGTTGACTTTTTCAAGCGAAAGTATTTCTGGGAGCATTTCCTTTTAACCTTGAGGCGTCTGAAAACATCCGGAAGCAAACACGCTTATGGTAACAGTTTTTTCCTCAATTGACAAGGTCGCGTATTTTGTCTAGGCTCGTAACGTGTTGGATTTCGGATTATGCTCGATGAAGCGTTTGTCCGCGATACCGTTCGGCTCATATGCCGTCTTTTTTGGAACTCAGACGCATGTCTTAAACGGGGGCGTTTCGCCTTGAAAAACCTTTTGAAGCCGTTACTGATTCTTTGGCCAGGGGCAACCGGCGCCTTGCGCTATGGCTTATGGGGACATCTGGGCATTGCAGCGATATTCGGATTAATTTGTCAGACGGTTCTTTTCCTGAACTTTTACTGGGTTAATTTCCTTTCTCACTTCGCGCGGATGTTAGCGCTACTTGGCGTTCTGATTTCCTGGCTTTTTTTGAGCGCTGTTGCAAGTTCAAGTCTTAAAAAATACGAGAAGATGCGTAATACGGATTCTGAGGGAGAAGCGTTTCTTGAAGCGCAAACGCACTACCTTCGCGGCAACTGGTTCGAAACAGAATGTTGCCTGAAAAACCTCTTGAAAAAAAATCCTTACGACGTTGAATCTCTCCTGATGGCGGCGACGTTGTATCGGCATCTCAAGCGTTTTTCCGACGCTCGCAAGACGCTTATGACTCTTGAAAAAATTGACGCGTCCGCTTACTGGCAGGAAGAAATTGAGTTTGAGAAAAAAGCTATTGTTGAAGACGAAAATGAGGAGCACGAGGATTCTACCGATGAAGAAGGGGAGCGAGCCGGGGATTCTGAACAGGATAATATCAGAGAAAAGGAAAACGAATCCGCTTCTGGCATGACGGAAAAAAACGAGCCTTCCAGAGATTGATCTCTCCAGAAAGAGAACGCCCTGTGAAGAAATTATCTTCGCAGGGCGTTTTGCTTGAAATGGCGACGAACGCCGTCAAAGAACAAAAAGCATCTCACGGTATTTGGGCAACGGCCACTCGTGGTCGTCAACCAGTTTCTCAAGGGCGTCGACCGCAGTCCGAAGCTCGCGGGTAATCTGTATGTATTCTTGACAATTGTCAACGTTGACTACTTTAAGTTCCGCAAGTTTATCGATGCTCAAAAGCAATTGATCAATCTTACTTCCAAGCGTTTCAATTGTTTTCTTCAGACTTATCGTTCCCGCGGTTACGCCGACCTCGTTAGCAATTTGGAGCGTTTTAACAAGCGAACCATAATACTTTTCGGCTATGGGAAGGATCATATTGAGCGCCATGTCGCTCGCGACCTCGCCTTCAATTTGAATCTTACGGAGATATTCTTCGGAGCAGATCTCATACCGAGACTCGAGTTCGATAGCAGAAAACACCCCGTATTTTTCCATAAGCTGGTGGTTTCTGCTATCAAGCAAAGGAGTCAAGGCTTCGAGCGCGGTTTGCAAATTGGGCAGACCGCGGCGTTTCGCTTCTTCAATCCATCCGGAACTGTAATTATTGCCGTTATAGACGATCCGTTTATGCTTCTGGATGACTTCGGCAAGAATCTTCTGAAGCTGGGCGTCAAACTCTTTAGGATCTCCGATCATTTTGAGTTTGTCAGACAGATAGTCGAGGGATTCGGCGACCGCAACATTGAAAAAAGTATTAAACTCCGCGCAAGACTGGCTGGAACCACAGGCGCGAAATTCGAATTTATTGCCAGTGAAAGCGAAGGGACTGGTACGATTGCGGTCGGAATCGTCGCTTTCAATGTTGGGAGCGGTTTCAACGCCAACCTTGAGCTTTGGCGCCTTGGAATGATATTCCTTAAAAACGCCGGCTTCGACCTGTTGCAAAGTCTCTGTTAGACGTTCGCCAAGATAGATCGAAACGATCGCCGGCGGCGCTTCATTTGCGCCAAGCCGGTAATCGTTACCAGCGGTAACCGTCGAACATCGGAGCAGATCGCTGTGGAGATCTGTCGCTCGAATCAGGGCGGTCAGGAACGCGATAAAAACAGGATTGTTACGAGGATCGGGCCCGGGATCCAGAAGATTTCGTTGTCCGTAAGTAACGGACCAATTATTGTGTTTGCCGGAACCGTTGACGCCAGCAAAGGGTTTTTCGTGCAAGAGGCAAACCAGTCCGTTCTTTTCAGCGACTCGCTGTAGAATTTCCATGGTAAGCATATTATGATCGACCGCCAGATTGAGTTCCTCAAAAGTAGGAGCCAGCTCGAACTGGGCGGGAGCGACCTCGTTATGGCGAGTTTTGGCTGGAATACCAAGTCGCCAAAGCTCCTCTTCAACCTCAGCCATGAAATTAATGACGCGTGGTCTGATGGCGCCGAAATAATGGTCGTCGAGTTGTTGATGACGCGCGGGCGGCGCGCCAAAGAGGGTGCGTCCTGTTTGAATCAGATCAGGACGTTGAAGATAGAACGCTTTGTCGACGAGGAAATATTCCTGCTCCGCCCCCAGCGTCACGGTAATATGCGCGGGCGGTTCATTAAAACAGGCCATAAAACGTGATAATGATTGCTTTAACGCCTGAAGAGAGCGAAGTAAGGGAATCTTTTTATCGAGAACTTCGCCTGTATAGGAGCAGAAAATTGACGGGATGCACAAGGTCGCGCCATGCGGATTACGCTTAATAAAAGCCGGGCTCGTCGGATCCCACGCCGTATAGCCGCGCGCTTCAAAGGTACAGCGAAGACCTCCGGAAGGGAAACTGGAGGCGTCCGGTTCGCTCTTAACCAGATTGCGACCGGAGAAGGTCATAATCGCTTCGCCCTGTTCGTTAAGATCAAGAAAAGCGTCGTGTTTTTCCGCAGTGCCGCCTGTCATTGGCTGAAACCAGTGGGTGAAGTGGGTCGCGCCTCTGGAAATGGCCCAATCCTTCATAGCGTGAGCTACGTCGCCGGCTACGCTGGGATCAAGTCTTGCGCCGTCCTGAATTGTCGCAAGTAACTTTTCCGCTGCGCCACGGGACAGATACTTGCGAATTGCGGAGGCGTTGAAAACGTCCTTGCCGTAGTAATCGATCGGCGCGGTTCCGTCGTTTGGAAGAGGTCCTGACTGAACAATATGTTGCGAAGCGGATTCGATCGCGTGATTGCGATTTGTAACGCTCATGGAGAGACGCCTCCTGGAGTAATTGGGCAACCGGTCAACGTCTTCCTAACTCAGAACTTCTTTCTCTGAACGTACACGTTTCTTCAACGGCGACGAGGGTGCGCAAGCAGATCGTTCAGAGGGATATTGCTCCCGCTTGTTCAGATTTGGAACACGTTGCAAAATGTATCGACGTTTCCTATTCTAACCCCGGGAATCGTTCCTTCAAGCGGTAATCAGCGCGGAACAAATTAAATCATTATTATCACAACTTGTTTGGCATACAGTCTTTCTGAAAGAGAATAATTGTGGAAAAGAAACGCGCGTTTCCGAAGGATTGCTTCTCTGGAAACGCGCGCAACACACAAGGGAGAGACCCGCTTGGTTCAACTTGTCGGAACCCCGTCAATTTTTCATGGAGCTCACGATTTCTGTGTTTAGTCTTCTTCGTGCATCATCTTACGAAGCTTCGGAACGAGAAGGAAGACGATGAGACCGGCGCAAAGCGGAACAAGCGCCATGATGAGGAAGAAGTCGGCCAACCCTCCCTGTTCGCCGAACCAGAAGGAGACGCGCCCTGCGCCAGCCCCGCTGGAGCCGAACACTGCCGCAAGCTTTCCAGAAAGATAGCCGGCGACAGCGGAGGAAAGGAACCAGATGCCCATCAGAAGAGACGCATAACGTTCTGGCGCGAGGCGTGAGACCATGGAAAGTCCAACGGGAGACAGGCAGAGCTCGCCAAAGGTACAGAGCAAATAAGTGCCGAGCAACCAGTATGCGGCGGCGTTGCCGTTAGTATGAGCCGCTTGAAGAGCGCCTGGAATGAGGAAGAAGAAGGCAAGGGAAAGCATAATCAAACCAATGCAGAACTTCATCGGCGTAGAGGGTTCAATCCCATGGCGACGCAGGAACCCCCAAAGCAACCCGAAGAGCGGCGCAAAGATTACGACGGCAAGCGGATTGACCGACTGATACCACGTTGTTGGGAATGTGTAGATGGCTTCGCTGACGTCGATGTTTTTCTTTTCGTTGTCCAGGAATTGATTCTGGCGGGACGCTATGACGTCAGTACGAAGACTTTCCCGAAGGCGATCTTCGTCAACTTCCTTGGAGGCGGTACGAGCGGCGTCTAGCTTGTCAGGGAGTTGTTTTTCGATTTCTTCAGAAATTGCAACATTTTCCTGTTCGCCGGCGAGTATGGCGTTTTCGAAGTTCTCAAGATCGACAGCGAGTGCCTCAAGGCCTGCGCGACTACGCGCCACGTTCGCTCGTTTTTGAAGCGATACGCCCGTGTCATAGGATTCCTGCACGTCGGCGAGCTTCTCGGAAAAAGCTTCCAGTTCTAAGGGATCAAACTTGTCTTCATTGGCTTCGATGAAGCTCTTGAGCTCTTCGAAGTTCTTAGCGCACACCTGTTCGAGAAGATACTCGGAAAGGTTTTCGACGTCTTCCACCTTTTCCGAGTCGTCTTCGAAGGCAGAAATGGCTTGTTTTAGTTCGAAGAGGTCCGTTTCCAGTTCACGTTTGGCGACCTTAACGGCAAGATCCGCCTGATTAGGAAGGAAGCCTGGAATTTTTTGACCGACGGCTTTAGGAACCTGACGATTGGTTTCCTTATTCGCAAAGATGTTGAGAGACGTGCCCGCCTGTTCAAAAACGGACCAGAACGCAATACAGAAGAATGTTAAAGTAAGAATGACGGCGATGCGATCAATCTCAACTCGGGTAAGGGGGCTTTTAACAGTTGGAACGGGCTTTGGCGCGTTCTCTGGCTCTTCGGCGGCGTCCGTTTTGGGAACCTCAGCCCCTCTGAATTTTCTGCCAATGGGTCCGAGATATTTTGGGCGAAAGAACGAGTATGTTAACAGACCAAAGCACATGCCGACGCAAGCGGTCAGGAATCCCCAGTGCCAACTGATCTTTTCGCCGATAGTGCCGGCAACAAACGGAGCGGCGAACGCGCCGACGTTGATGCCCATATAGAAGATGTAAAACGCCGTGTCACGACGAGGATCGTTCTTTTCATAGAGCTCGCCGACCATGACGGAAATACAGGGCTTGAAAAAGCCGTTTCCAAGCGTGATGAGGAAAAGACCGAGCATGAAACAGGTAAACGCCGCGGGCGCGTTTTGAAAGGTGATTGTCGTGATTGCGCCCTGACGGAAATACTCGGAATAGAAGAGGCAAAACTCGCCGATTGCCATCAGAGAGCCGCCGAGGAGAACGGAGCGATGCTGACCGAGAAAACGGTCTGCAAGGTAGCCCCCAAGGAGGGGAAAGAGGTAGACGAGACCGGTGAACCAGCCGTAAAGCTCATTGGCGTCCTTTTCCGACCAACCAAAACCCGGGTTCTGACTGGTCAGGGTTGAAATGAGGTAAAGGACGAGTAACGCGCGCATACCGTAGTAACAAAAGCGTTCCCACATTTCCGTGGTAAACAACGCCCAAAGACCGACAGGATGTCCCATGAACTCCTTTTGGCGCACTTCAGCTAACGTCGCAGTCTTTCTATTTCCGGACAAGAGAATATCTCCTATGGCACTCTATATAAACTGATCATTCTAAGGAAACAATGGTTGTTTTATCCGCTCCAGTTGAACGGCGCTTAGATACGGACCTTGCTTCCAATGTTGGCGGATTCGAGGTTTGTTTAAGGGGATAAAACCGTTCCTGCCCCAGTCGAACAAACCCGCCCAAAGTATTCTAAAGAGTTTGATTAGTTTTGGCAATTGGAACGAAGATTTTTTTAACTTTTTCTTCAAACATATAAGCGGTAAGGTCTCCTTTGAACCTTTTGGCAACCGCCTATGGCGACGTCGAAATGAAGAGTTATCCCCTGACAAAATTGAAAAAAAATTCCTCAGGCGCTTGACGTTTTAGGGTTTTATGCGATACTTGCGTCAGTCATTCGCGCTGTAGTAACTTCTGAGGTTCGACGGCGGGTTGTCTGAGCGATTAGTTCAGTTTGGTTAGAACGCCAGCTCGACAAGCTGGAGGTCATTGGTTCGAGTCCAATATCGCTCACTGTTC
>CACYBR010000104.1 GCA_902772705.1 uncultured Planctomycetota bacterium | reverse complement strand
GCGCGCAGCGCGGCGAGCGTCTCGGAACGTTTGACGGCGCGGCGCGCTTCGTCGAGGCTTGGCGTCGACGTCGGGGCGGCGAGTCGCGAGTTGATCATGCACACGGTGGCGTTGAGGTTCGAAAGCGTCTTTTCAAACTCGTTGACCTGAGCGAGCTCTTTAAGGGACGAAGAAAGGCGTTCTTCGATTGCGGCGACGTCGGCGCAGGCGCGCAGCGTCTGACGGAGCGCCTCCGTTTCCTGAGCGACCTTTTCTTCGAGCGAGTCGAACCGTTCGGCGCGCCGCGCGATTTCTTCGAGGGACGGTCTGATTACCCCGGCGACGAATTCCGTCTGCGCGTCCGCGAGCGTTTGGGTCCACGTTCCGCTGCCTTCGACAAGGCGTTTGTCGAGCGCGTCGCCGAATTCGTCGGCTAAACCACGTATCGACGCGGAGAGCGCCTCCGATTGACGGCGCGTGTTTTCCTCCAACGCGGCTGCGAGCGTCTGGACCAGCAGCCGCGAGGAAGGATCGAGCGTTCTGGCGTCGGACGACGCGTCCGCGTTTTCATCATAGAAACGCCCTTTGAGCTCCGCGTTGACCATTCTTGAGACGACGCGCGCGACCGTCGCGTCCTGACGGCGCGCAAAATACTGCAGGAAGTAGAGGACAAAAACGAGCGACAGCGCCAGCGCGGTCGTGTCGAACGCCACCTTGAGGCCCGCCGCAAGTTTTTCGCTCGTTGTTTCGATCTGCGACAGGTCAAGACTTCCAAGCGCGACCGTGATGCCCAGAACCGTGCCAAGAAATCCCAGAATTGGAATTGCCCAGATAAAGGTGCGAACCAGACCGTAATCGCCCTCACGATCGTCGTAGGCGTCGTCTGAAAGACGGCGAAGCTCGAGATCGAGATCGTCGGGAGAGCCGCCAAGCCGCAAGAAGTCAAGCGCGTTATAAAGGCGCGTCAGATAGGACGAATCGCCGCGTACGTCGCGCGCTTTCTCGATCGTTCCGATATAGTCGCCGACCTTCGAAAGCGGTTCTTTTTCCGACGTCTTCGGCGGAAAAAGAAGACCTCGTCTGAGCGTCCGGCGTTCTCGTCGTGTTTTGACAAGCTTGAACGTCAGATCGCAAAGGCCGATCCAGAACATCGCTATGGTTACGTATTCGACCGGATGACCCGTGCTGTAGCGCAACAGCGTCGCGTTTTCAACATAACCCTGGTCGAGCGCGTAGTAAAAACCGAGCGTGGCGACGAGTCCCCAGAGAATGGACGAGCCCGCAAGGCTGATAAGGATTCGTTTCATCGTTCTCTTCGCGTCGTTTCACGACGCGCCTGCCTTTCGATTTTGATCGACGTTACACGCGTTGCGTTGGTTTGATCAGAAGTCGTACCAGACGCCGCCGCCTATCTTTCGCTGGAAGGTTTGGTGGAATTGGTACAGATCGTCGCCGCCCATGAAGTATTCCGCGCCGATTCGCAGCAGCGAATTCGTCGGACTACGCCACTGGATTCCGGTCTGCGTCGCCCAGTATCCTCCGAAATCACGCTCTTCATAGAGGTGTCCGTGCGACGCGAGGAACGGTCGGATGTTCCAGTTCGACCCGTTGACGTTGAACGCGGGCGTATATTCCGCGCCAAACTGTATCTCCCACGGTTCCGCCGTCAGACCGCAGTGGAACGCGTAATCCAGCTCGGCGTAAAGACGCACGTCGTCCGTCGGTCTGACCGAAAGCCCCAGCATGATCGCGTCGCGCGAATAGTGCTTTCTGGGCCTGAACCGATCCATAAGGTAATTGTCGCCCAAATGCGAACTGACATGATAGTAGCCCGTCTTGAGCTGCCAGCGACGCGTCCCGTAAACGATGGGGACCCCCGCGCGATAATCGGTCGCGGCAAGGTTGCGATGACGTTCCCAGTCCAGGCGCAGAAGCGCCGCTCCTTCGAGTTCTATTTCCCAACCTTCCGGCTGCGTGATATCCTTCGTGCCGTAACGGAAGATTGGCGCGCGACCGCCGAGCGTTATGTCCCACAGCGTTCCGTAGTTATGGTCATGAGTGACAATGCTCTGAAGTCTCGATTCTTTGCGTCCTGCGAGGTACGACGGGTACATGAGTCCGACGGGCAGCAACTGTTTGGTCCACACGGACGAATCCGTGTCGGACTCGATCCAGCGTTCCTGAAAGGTTAGACCGTCGCGCGCGTTGTTTTGCACGGGCAGCCCGAAGAGTCCTTTGGACTGGACTTTTGGAACGGCGCCTCCGTTTCCCGACGCCGCCTCGGTAAAACCGGGTCCGGGACCGGCGGCGCGGCTTTCGTTAATCGCGGCGGTATGCGCGTCGAGCCAGGCGTTGGAACCGAACGGAGCAGAACTTGGCGCGCTGAAATAACCGTATTCGCTTGAACCGGAGCTGAGAGAATTGGGAGAGTTGAAGTCAGGAATCTCTGCGAGATAAGCGTCTTCATACGCTCCGTTGTCAACGTATTGATAATCGGAAGAATACAGAGCCGGATCGTAATCGTCGTCGTAAGAAAAAGCGACGTTGTGCGCGGTTGCGAACACGAAAGAGGCGACGACGGCGCCAAAACCGAGCGTCAAACGTCTGGTCAGCGAATTCTTTTCGCGACGTGATGTTGAATTCATTGTCGAACCTGCGACTTCCTGTCTTCGTTCATGAGGCGACATCCGTATCGCCATTTTATGTTCGATGGGAGAATAACTCGTCGTCGCCGCTGCGTCTTACGACGTTGTGTCGCCTTACAGCGAATCTGACGCTCCGTTTTGGTAAGAAATAACGTTTTTATAAGATAGACGCAAGAGCATTTCTGTTTGGGCGCGACGGTCTGCGAGCGACGTCGTTAAAAAAAAGACGCCCTCGCGGAAGCGGGAGCGTCGGAGAGGAATATGGAACGATCGAAAATCAGAACAGGCTTTTGACTCGACTGACCGCCGCTTTCTTGTCTTGCGCGCTGAGAATCGCCTCTCCGATTCCAAGCCGCTCGACTCCCGCGTCGAAGACTTCGCCGCAGTTTGTCTCGTCAATTCCGCCAAACGCGAAGATCGGAAGGGGCGCCGCGCCGTTGAAGATATCCTCAAGCGCTCTCAGGAACTCCGTGTTGGTCGGTTCTATGACTCCTTGATTCGTAAAGACCGGACCGACCTCGATGAAGTCGACGTAGCCCGTGCTCCATGCCTGAAGAGCCGCGAGCGCGTCGTCGCGTGATGAAACGACGACGCCCAGAAGCGCGTCCGGTCCGATAACGTCGCGAGCGTTAACGGCGCTTTCAATCGGGACGACCCATCCGTCGAGCGCGTCGCCCCAAAGGCGCGTGTCGCGTGAAAGAAGGAGCGGTCTTCCGTCAAGAGAGCGCGTCGCGGACGGGTATTTATTGAACCACTGGCGCAGGAAGTCCTCCGTTTCTTCGACGCGTTCGGCGTCACAATGCGCGTCAAAGCTCAATTCAAACATATCGGCGTCCGAATCGAGCAGATCCCTGAGTTCAGGCGTCGAGAGCGTGCGGTCGACATAAACGCACAGACGCGAATGATAAAGCTTTGCGCGTCGCGCGCCGCGCACGCTCATACCCGCTCCCGGACTTGTCGACTCAGACTGCTCGCGCGTCTTTTGTTCGGACGAACGATTTTGCGAAGGTTGACGAACGTTTTCAGGAGCGTCGGCGCAGTTTGAAGAATCTTCCTTTTCTTTCGCCGCGTTTTCGTTCGAGGTTTTAGGCGGTTGCGTTTCGTTCTGAGGCGTAGCCGGTTCCGCCGGGTCAGGATCGTGTTTCTGCGTTTCCGGCTGACGCGGCGGTTCCTGTTTCGTCGGCGTCGCCGAATCGTCGGACTCGACCGTTCCCAGGTTGGCGCCGTTTTGAGTCGCGACCTCGTACGCGAGCTTTTCGAGCACGTAAGCGGAGTAGCGAATCTGCTCCCATTCGCGAGCGAGATTCGGTTCGACGATTTTGGAGAATTCTTCGAGGCTTCGCGCGGACTCTTCAAGGCGAGCAAAGTTGGCGACGAGTACGTCAAGGAGCGACGAACGTTGGTATTCGTCCTGCGTTTCGAGCGAGGTTCCGACGTCGCCGGACGTGTCGCGCGCGAGCATCCGTTCGCGGCGATCGAGCTTGTCGGCGGCGGCGGCAAATCGGTGTCGCGCGTCCTTAAGGAGCGTCGTGAGACGTTCCGAATCGCCGATAAAACGCGCGGCGTCTTCGATGACGCGAAGCGCTTCGCGACCGCGATTGGCCGCCGCGTCCAGAATACGATAGATTTCTCTCTCTGACATTTCGCTTTCCTCATGAAATAACGTCGTCGCAATCGTTTCGACGTCACGTCGAACGTCGTTGCGGCAACGAAGGCGCGATTCAATTTTGGATTAATCCGCAGAGACGTTGTTTTGTGGCTTGACGACGTCTCTTCCGGTTTGATTCAATTTTGGCGCCATTTGCGAGGAAATAACGCCGCTCTCAGGGAACGAACGAGACGTCGCTGACAAACTGGTTCGCGGAGTAGGGGAGGATTTCACGAGAATCAACCTTAAGATTCTGATCGACGAGCGTAACATTCTTGAACGTGACGCCTTGAACGTCGCTTTCCGCCGCGCAGCCTGTAAGGCTGATGGCAGGCTTGCGAGAACCATAAACCTTAATGTCTTTAAAGAGGACGTTGCGAACGTTCCCGTTTTCCTTATCTCCGGAATAGTGAGTACTCTGAATGACAATTACCGCCAGCGCCGGGCAGAAGTCCGGATTGGCGTTCGGATCATATACTTGATCGTCGGAATTCTGATAGACGGGCGTGGGAATCTTGTCGTCGAATTCGACGCGGATATTGTCAAAGACGACGTTCGAGATTTTTGCACGGTCGCCGTGCTGAATATCCATGGCAATGTGCGTGTTGCGGACGACGTCGCAGTCTTCGAAGCGGACGTTGTTAAATTCGGGCGCTCTCGTCTCCGCGCCGAGCTCCATGGCGCGCCCCCAGTCGCACCAGATAACGTTCTGGCGGAAGACGAGATTCTTAACAGGTCGCGTTGATTCGCCGATTCCCTTGACGACAAGAGAGTCGTCATAGGTACGAAGAAACGATTTTTCGACGGTAACGTTTTCCGAGTTGCAGACGTCGATTCCGTCGGCGTTGTAACGCCAGAGTCCGATCAGTTTCGTGTTGGCGATATGAACGTTGTCGCATTGATACAAGGTCGTCGACCAGACGTCGGGATCGCGCTGAACGATTCCGTCGATCGTGATGTTTTTACTGTTGGTAAAGCGGAAAACGCCGCCGATTTTGCCGCGTTCAAAAGGCGCGACGTCAATAATGCCGGGACCGGAAACCTTGACGTTTTCGACGCCTTCTCCGCGCACGCCTCCGTACACGACCGCGCCAGAGTCGACGAAGATTTCGTCGCCGCTCTTGACTTCAATAAGTCCGGCGTTGTGAATACCGGGTCCGAAGTAACGCAGATTCGGCGCGTTGAGGTCGGCGGGACGTTTATAGATCGGGAAAGGGAGCAGGTGCAGCGCGAAATGGCTGCCGTCGATCTCGACGACGATCGGAGTCGTTCCTGAGCTTTTGAAGGAGATTTCTTTTTTTTCTTTGTCGATCGTCGGTTTGATCCCGAGCGAGAGAGGACGGATGACGACGTTTTCAAGCGTGGCGTCGTTTCGAAGGCTTTTGACGACAATTTCCGACGATTCCGCGTCCGTTTCCCAGGTTACGAAGCTGGCTGTTTCGGTCTGATCGAGAGAACGCTGGTATCCAGGCCAGATTCGATTGAAGGGAATCGCGCTCACTCGACAAGTCCAAACGGGCGCGGAGTATTTGTCGATCGTGACGACGTAGTCGGCGCTTTCGGCTTCTCCGTCAGGAACGATGGGGATGATATTTTTTGCATGGGCGCCGGCGGCGCAGAAGACGCAAAGCGCGAACGCAATAAGGACGCATGAGAGACGAAATGTGCGGGACATAAAGAGGACCTCGCGATTTGAAGGTAAGACGTTGTGAACGTGGAACGAACCAGCGTTTCGGTCATTATAAATATCGAGAGTCGCCGACGCAAACTTTTTATAGTTTTAATTTAGTGAAGGCGGATCAAATTTATAATAATTTTTTGTAACTGAATGAGCGTTCGCTTCGTCTAGTGAGAGTAGAGAGACAGGACTCCCCTAAAGGCTTGCGTTCTCATGAGGACGCAACCTTATGGGGATCCCCTGGTCAGACGAAACGTCTGGCCATAAAACGCAAAAGGACGCGCAACCTCAAAGGAAGTTGCGCGTCCTTTTTTCGTATTCGATTCAAGCGCAAAGAGCGCTCATGTCAAACTCAGTTGGACTCGATCGTCATACCGTCGTCGACGTTAGCGTATTTGCCAAGGATCGCCTGAGCCGTGGTGGAGCTGAAGAAGCGGACGGAACCGTCGCCAAGAACGATATTGCAACCGCCGGAGTGCCAGCTACCGATCGTCGAGTTGATGGACGGCGCGTGGTGC
>CACYBR010000103.1 GCA_902772705.1 uncultured Planctomycetota bacterium | reverse complement strand
ATCGTCGTGACGACGGCGAGCGACGACGCGAGCGACGAGGGATCGCTGCGCTATGCGATAGAGAACGCGCGCCATGGCGACTACGTCATTTTCTCGGACGCGCTCAGGGGCAAGACGATCACGCTGACGTCGCCGCTCGAGATTACGAAGGCGCTCACGATCGACGCGTCCGTCTTCCTCGCAGACGGCTCCGTCGAGGAGGATGAAACGCCGGCGGTCGACGCGCCCGCGAACGCGTACAACGACGGTCTTGCGCTCAGCGGCGCGGGCGCGTCGAAGATTCTGACGATCAACGCGCCGGGTCAGGAGGTTACGATCGTCGGTCTGACCTTCGCGCAGGGTTATTCCCGGAACGACGTGTCGAGCGCGGCTTCTCCCGCCGGCGGCTCCGCGCTGTACAATATGAACGCGAACGTCACGGTCCGGGACGCGTATTTCGTCGATAACGTCGCGTCGTACGGCGGCGCGATCCTCAACAAAGCGGACATGACGTTCGAGAACGTTGAGTTCGCCAATAACAGCGCGTACTACGGAGGCGGCGCGGTCTTCAACGCGTCAGGCGCGACGGTCGCGTTCGACGGCTCGAAGATGACCGGGAACGTCGCGGACGAGTATGTTTCCGGCCTGACGAACGTCCCGCGGCAGAGCGACGAAACGGGCAAGTATCGCAACGGGGGCGCGCTTCTGAATTTCGGCGCTGCGACGCTTTCTTCAACGACGCTTTCCGGGAACAGGACGCACGGGACGTCCGGCGGGGCGCTGTACAGTCGCGGCGCGACTGCGGTCGTAACGATCACAGGCTCGACGATTACGAACAACGAGTCGCCGCAGGTCGGCGGCGCGATCGAGAACAGCCTTGGAACGCTGACGATCGTGGACAGCGTGCTCGCTGATAACACGGCGATCAGCGGAAACAACGGGAACGCGCCCGCGGGCGGCGGCGCGATCTTCAACAATCAGGGGACGTTGACGGTCGAGTCGAGCGAGTTTACCGGGAACGCGTCGCAGAACTACTACGGGGGCGCGATCTATTCCTTCGAGGGTCGACTTGAGGTTAGCGACAGCGTCTTCTCGCTCAATACAGCCGGGATATTGAACGGCGCGTACGTTCCCGAGAGCGGCACGAACTACGGAGGCGGCAACGGGGGCGCGATATTCGTTCATTCAAAGCATATGAGCCGGTACTCGACCGCGACGCTCACGAACACGGTGATCGAGCGCAACGACGCGTGCTACGGAGGCGGACTGTGCGCGCAGAACGCGACGATAGATTTGTACAACTGCGACGTTGTGAACAACGCTTCGCAGTTTGGCGCGGGCGGAATCTATGTCGACGCGGCGAACGTTCTCGACGACCCGGACACAGACAGCGGCATGAAGCCATCGACGGTCACGGCGCACAATACGCTCGTCGTTATGAACCGCGTCTACGGCGCCGACGAATACTACGACGTGTACAACGGCAACGTGACGGCGACGGTGAACGGTTCGAGCGTGAAGAGCGCGCTGATCGCGGATTACGCGCTCACGGGCAAACTGACGCGCTACGACTGGACGAACAGCGCGGACGATCAGAAGCTGGTCGACTACGTCGGCGTTCTTCCGCTCTTTGCGGACGAGAACGCGCTGAGTAGCGGCGACCTTCGCCTTGCGGAGAACTCTCAGGCGTTCAACAAGGGAGGAATGGAAGTCGCGTCTTCGACCGACCTTGCCGGCGCTCCTCGCGTCGCGTTCGGCCGGGTCGACCTTGGGGCGTACGAACTTCAGAGCTACGAGCCGCGTGTGCTGACGGTCCGAAATACGAGCAACGGCGTGGAAACAATCGACTCGCTCCCGTACGTGCTCGCGGAAGCGCGCGACGGCGATACGATCGTCTTTGCCCCTGGTCTCAAAGGGAAGACGATCACGCTCGACGGCGAGCTTGTCATCGACCAGTCGATTACGATAGACGCGTCTGCGCTCTATGACGCGACGACGCCGTACGTTTCGGGTAATTACGACGCGTCGAAGGAGCCGGGCGATCTTGGCACGCCCGGCGTCACGCTCAGCGGCGGCGGGAGTTCCCGTATCTTCCGAATCGATCCGTTTGCCGTAGACGTGACCATCATCGGCGTGAAGTTCGCCGACGGCAAGACGACGCAGACGTCGAACAATCAATCGCCGAAGGAATTTTACGGCGGCGCGATCTACGAGGAAAACGTCGATCTTACGATCGAGAACTGCGTCTTCGAAAATAATCAGGGTCTCGGTCGCGGCGGCGCGATTTATGCGAACTATAGCAAGCCGATGAACGGGGTCGTCGTCAAGAATGTTCAGTTTATCAATAATTCCGTCAAGAAGGATTCTGAATCCAACGGAACCGAAACGGCAAGTCAAGGCGGAGCGCTCCAGATTAGCGCGTTTTCCTCTCCGTCAGGACATACCGCCAGTCTAAAGGTTAGCGATTCAATCTTCTATGGCAATTCGACAGAAGACGATGGAACCTTCGTCTCGGGCGGCGCGATTTACACGTATTGGATCGACGGCGAGATCGAACGGTCTGTTTTCAAAAAGAATTCTTCCCGTTACGGCGGCGCGATATTCGAGGACGGAGGGAATTGGACGATCAGCAACTCGATCTTTGCCGAGAACACTGCGCTACACGACGGCGCTGCAATAGTAGTTTACGGAAGATCTTCTCGGCATACAAATCTGCGACTATATAATTCAACCGTCGTGGGCAACGTTAGCGCTAATGATGTTGGCGCGGTTCGCGTATGGGCAGGAGAGGGCGCCCGATCGCGATTCGAAGCGTACAATTCGATCATAGCGTATAACGCCGAAAGCTATGCCAGCAACTCGAAGGCGGACGTTAAAACTTACGTTCAAACCGGTAGCGTCGTCGAGACTGTCGCGCGTAACGTTTTGACGAACTATACCGGCTGGACGGACGCGAAGTCCGACGGTTACGATTATGTTTCGACGTCCAACTATCCCGTGAACCGAGTCCTCTATACGACCTGGGACGAAGCGACGGATCGCCCGCAGTATGCGCTCAGGAGCGGGATCGCGGTGAATCACCGCAATCCTTCCGAGCCTGACCGATTCGCGAAATATGTCGTGACGGACACGGATCTTGCAGGCAGGAAGCGGGTCGCGGGCACAGGGGTCGACATGGGGGCGTACGAATACAACAGCGCGGATCCGACGCTTGCGAGCGTCGCGATCGCAGGCGATCTTCTCGTCGATTCGCCTCTCGAGGT
>CACYBR010000102.1 GCA_902772705.1 uncultured Planctomycetota bacterium | reverse complement strand
GGTGGTCGTCGTGCGCTTGCATGGTTTCTGATGCGGGTTGACCTCTTGTACACGCTTCGTCACGTCGGCGACGAACGCGTCGTCGAGGCGTACCTCGGCGCTTTCATGAACGCGGGTGAGAACCGCGCTCCTCAACGCGCTTGCAAACGCGCCGTCGTCGGACGCCCTTTCTCCCGGTTGGCAGGAGTACAAGGTAAAAATCTCCGACTGATACTCCGCGCTATCCCCTTGACTTTCCGACCGTTTATGCGCCACAGTCCGGTCAACCTTGCCAAATTGATCCATGCCAGTAAGCCCGGCGTCAAGTCCTTTGTGAAACGTCGGATCATTTCGACATGCGTCGATTATGACAAATATCTTTCCTTTGCCGCGCCTCTCGAGGCTGTTGTTGAAATATGCAGAAGAAATCGCCCCTGTCCCTTCTTCTCCATCCGCAAAACACGCCAGCGCGTTCTTACAAAGGAGCCATTGTCTCCCGCTTCCGCGCTCCTGAATCGCGTGGCCCGCAAAATAGAGGATAAATACCGAGTCGGCGTCGAGTCGCTCAAGCGTGTCCTCGATGACGTTCATCGCCTCGTCCGCCTTCGGATTAATCATCAGCCGCGTATGAAAACGCTTTCCCTCTGGCAACAACTCGCCAAAACAAGCCTCAATACGCGCCGCGTCGGACGCAGCGTTCGGGAGACGCCTGAACACACTGTCCTGATCATAGTCGCCGACCCCAATCGCCACCAATTCCCATGGCATAAAGCTACCTCATTCCTACTATTACGTTCATTTTTTCGAGCGCGCTTTTCTAAAAACCTAAACGTCAAAATCCGACGGCGCGCAGGAAACGCGTCGTCGGACGACATGCGCAGTCGCTCACGCGCTCGGCGCCGGGACCGGCTCGGCGCGGCGGTGCGCCAGATGCAGAACCTGAAAATCATACCACAGCGCGAAGAGCGCCATGAGCGCGACCCCGAGCCACGACGTCCAGTTCTGGAACGTCGGCGCGACCAAGAGCCACGCGCAGAGCGCGTCCGCCGCCAGACACGAGGTCAACGCGAAGAGATTCGCCGCGTTCGAGCGCTTTGCCGCCGCGCCTTCGAGGAACGGAAAGGAGAGGATCGGAATCGCCAGCGCCGCGAGCGCCCACCAGCATGCGCCGAAAAACTGCGAGCGCGTCGCGTCGGAAAAGACGACCCGACCGTCGACGCTCTCCTTAAAGGTCGTCGTCTTCTCGACGCCGCGCGACGCCGTCAACGGCGCTTTCGTCGTTCCCGTCGCTCGTTCCGCGCCGGTTCCCGCAGTCGCGTCGTCCGACGCCGTCGGTTCCGCCGCCTTCAAATCGTAGACGCCGCTAAACGCCTCGACGCCGGTCGTCGCGTCGATCAGGCGATATTCCAGCACGAGCTCGGCGCCCTCTGACGTCGACTCGAACCGCCGAACGGCGCCGCACAGCGCGACGTCCGCATGACTGCGCCGCGCTTTACGCGCCGCGATCTTCGCGTCGTCCGTCGCATTAAGGCTCAGTCGGAGGAAACGACGAACGCGATTGTACGGCGACAACCCCTTGACGTCGAACGTTCCGGAAGACGAAAGCTCCTCGAACGTCTCGTAGAAAATCGCGTCCGACGAATCGCCGACGAACGGCAGACACACCGCGATCCGATAATCGCCCCGATTCTCACGCAAGACGTCGCGAACCGCCTTCGCGCAAGCTTTCGCGGCGCCGCGACGCTCGCGATTGACGCCCGGCTTGATCGGTCCAAACATAAGCCAGCCGACCGTTCCCATAACGAGCGCCAGAATCGTCAGCGAAAACAAGATCTTCAGATTTAACTTGTACTTTTGGTAAGAGGTTCTGTTTCGAATATCGTCCCAGACGGTCTCGAAAAAACTTAAGATCGAACTCCGATTCGCCATCTTTCTTTCCTCCCTCTGTCGCAGCTGGCGGCGCAAAACGCCTTCAGCGGATTGTACGCCGTCTGATCGCGTTCTCGCCGTACGCCGTCTCGTAATATTCATATCCGGAACGCTCAACGAGCTCGTCGAGCGCTTCCTTGAGCTCCGGCTCCGAGAGCGCGCCGTCGAGCTTTCTGGAGATTCGTTCGAACGTCGTGTCGCCCAAATAGGACGGATCGTCGATAATCGTCCGAACGATCTGCGCGTTCTCGTCGACCGTCGTCGGATTCAACGCTTTGCGCAACGGGGTCAGTCGTTCGTCTCGCGTCGCGTTAAACGTCGCGCGCCAGCGTCGACCGGCGATTAGCTCGTAGTCCTCTAAAACCGAGCCCGAAACAAGCGCAAAACTCGGCGCCGCCGCGTTCACAAAATTCTCCGGCTCGCACTCAGACGCGCCAAACGCGACCGCGACAACCACTGCCTTCGGCGCCGTCTCGGCGACCTTCGTGTTGATCGTTCCGGCAAGCTTCTTCATGAGCGGTTCCGTCGGCGCGACGAACTCCGGCACGCGATCAGGCTTGAAGCTCAGCGGCGCCACGAAGCACGCCGCGAGCGCTCCTTTCCCGTCGTCGAGCCGCCATAGCCGCGCTGAAACGCTCGCGCGCAGAACGTCGCGGTACTCTTTCGGAACGTCCTCGCCGTCGAATTGCCCCGTCGGCAGACCGTTCGCCGTCGCCATCGCGCTGCGAACCTCCTTCGAAATGTCGACCGGACTCGCGTCGACGCGAAAATTCGGGGTCCCAAAAATTCCACGCGTCAACGTCGATTTCTCATCGGCAAGCTTCGCGACGTTCGCGGCGATCCCGTTCATAAAGGACGCCTGCGCCTTCAGCTGTTCCGCGGCTCGCGTCGCCAGCGTCGCGTCTATCTCGCCGGCGCTCCCTGCCGCCGGGAAAAATCGTCGCGCGCGACCTGCCCGAGACCATCCGTAACCGCGCTCAATAAACTCCTTACGGTTCTCAGGCGTGTATTCCTTGACAAACGTCGGATCGTCGCGGCGCCCGACGACGCGTATGCCCGGATTCAAACAACGCGGCTCTTTGACCTTCCCGAAAGCGTCTTCGTAACGTTCGATCGTCTTCTCCTCGAGGCGCCATACGTAACGACGCTCGAACTCGTCTTTTGCGTCGTCGACGCTCGTTCTGGATTCTGCCGGCTTCTCGTCGGGAATGTCCGCGGCGTACGCCTCAAGGCAGTATTTCGCGGCGTACGTGTAAGGAATAAGCGAATGGCCCGGCTTGCGAATCGGCGACTCGCAAGCGTATCCCTCGCCCCAACTGTTACGAGCGATAAAGTAACCGCGCCCGACGTCTGTGGAGGAAGGGTCGTCGTCTCGATAGCCGAAGATTACGAGCGCATGAGCGCCAATCGGCGCCTCGCCGCTGATCGGCAGCGTCCATTTTCCCGACCGCCGTGCGGCGACCGACTTGCAAGAGGTCCCAAACATCGTGAACGCCGCGACGATCGGCGACGGACGTCGTCCCGACGCGCCGACTAACGTCTTCTTCATCGTATCAAGGTCTCGCCCGTTTAGACAGAGCAACCCGGCGTTCCACAGACGTTGATCTCTCTCTCCGTCCTGAAGCCAGGAAATCATCGTCCTGAGATTCGTGCCGCCGTCCGGCGCGTTCATTCCGTCGCGTTTCCGCGCCTCCTCGTACAGAAGCTTCGTAACGAACTCGTCGCACGGCTCCTTCGTGAGAAACTCGAGCATCGTCGCGCACGCCTGCGCAACGCACGAGCCTTCCTTCTGCTCGCGGAGCGGAAAAGGATGCTCGATCAACGCGGAAGGCGGAAGCGTTTTGTCGTACTCGTAACAAAGCTTTGAAACGTCCCCCTGACTGGCGTCCACAACCGTATACTTCTCAATTTCGACGCATGCCTCGCCTCCTGCGCCCAGCCAGAACGCTTTATATCTTTCCCAGTCGTCCCCAAATTGGGAGAGTTCCGACGTTTGCTCAAACAGCGTAAGAGCCTTCTCAAGCTTATTCTTGTCGGGAGGCGGCGACGGCGTCCGACGCAGAACGCCAAGAACCCCAAGAAACTCCGGAAGAGACGCGATCCACTTCGGATGCAACATATCAAGCGTTTCCGTCCTTAACTTAGGATGCTCAAAGACGTCGGACAAAGAGGGCTTAGACCAATCCTTTGAGAACGCGTCCCCAAAAAGCTTCTCCATATTTTCGTCGATTTCCATGATCTCCCCGTAATCATTTCGAATTGTCGTCCTAAAACAAAATCAACGCGCTCAAACCCCGAGGGGCGTCGTCGGAGAACGGAGTCTGCCCGCCGACGTCCCAATCGCCCAAAGAACTCAGCGGCGCTCGTCTATCTTGGCGACCAGCGCGGTCATGATTTCGTCGAGTTTGTCCTCCGAAAGCCGAAGAGCCTTGCACAGCCCGACGCGTCCGGCTTTCGTCGCCATCGATTTCATGATCTTCTCCGGCGAATCAAAGGAAAACGCGCGCAGCGTCTCGATCTGACCGTTTGAGAAACCCGACTCCGCAAGCATAACGTCCCAGGAAGAGCCGATCGTCGACTTAACGTCGTCCTTCGGTTCGTCCTTCGGCTCCGGCTTGTCCTTCGACTCGTCTTCGCGAAGCGTGGCAAGAACGCTCGCGCCGGTCCTGGAGCGGAGCCACTGGTCAATCTCGTCGCGAAAAAATCGCCAATTACGACCAACCTTGTGCGCCGGAACCTCCGCGTTCTGCGAAAGCTTGTAAACCGTCGAGCGCGAAGCCTGCAGGTAATCGCAAAGCCCGTCAACGTCCATTATTCCGTTTTTATCCATATCTCTATCTCCTAAAAATTAAAAACCAACGATAAAACGGTTTTTTGTCTCAATAGCGGCATTATAACTCGACGTCTCGTTCCTGTCAATAGAACAAGATAAAAAAAGACAAATAAACACAACTCAATCAACAAACGTCTTCGTCTCTATAATTATCTTACGAAATAATCTGACTTAAAACGCCGTCTTGTTGAGTCGTTTCATTCGGACGCGCCGTTTGACGCCGTCATTTTTTTGTTATTTTATTTTTTATTGTTTATCAAATTCACATATTCCACGGTTATGTGAACGTTCGTCAGAAAGCATGACAGGTAAAATAAAAAGATAGACTCGACGCATAACAATCAGACGTAAACGACGTCTCGAGAAAAGATTCGCGCGTCTTAGACATGCCGCAACGACGCCGCGTCAATTTTAAAATATCCCCGACAGGATTCGAACCTGCGACCTACGGTTTAGGAAACGACGACGGGGGGACGCTACTTTTCATAATTTCCCGTATTTTTCAACGTTTGCGCAAAATTGCCAACGTTCGATTTTTTTGATTTTTCCACTTTTTACGGCAAAAAATGACACGGAAATGACACGGAAACAGCGACCGCGCCGAGGTGGTTTGTAGTGAATTCTATATCCCGCGTCAAGTTCAATTTAGAGAGTCGAGCGCGACCGTTTTGAGCGATAAAAAAGGCCGTTCCCGCGCTTTGTGAGTTTGGGAACGGCCTTAGAGTCTAGTCGACAAACGGTATCGCTTATTATACGGCCGCGCGTCAACCTGGAAAGACTGGATTCCCGCTATCGTCGACAAACGACGTCCCCGGCTTAAAATAACAAACCTTCGCCGGTTCACCAGGGAACGACTCTAGAATCCGTTTAGGGTCGACAAGGGCGCCGTTTTCGTCGACGTATTGGATATTGTAGAGGTCGGCGCGTTCAACTTCGTCTTTCGGTATCTTTCGAAAACTGATACCGTCTTTTGTCGTCTCTTTTGCGCACCACGCGCCCATTAAGTAACAAACTCTTTTTTGCATTGCGTCTATGCTCCATCTTGTAAAGTTAAAGGCGGTTTTTCAACGTTTCCGCCTGCGTGATTATTGCGTTTAACGTTCGATTGAGATCGACGACGCGTTCCAGGAACGTTACTAGGCGTCGAGCCGTCGCCGCGTCTGCGTCTTCGTCGTCAAGGAATCGAACGATTACACGGTTTAACGATCGCGTCGCCGTCGTCGAGAGAGAACGCGCGACGTCGACGATCGTTTCCAGCTCTTGTTTCGTCTCGTTTGGTTTTCGCATTTGTCGCCGTTAGCCTTTGCGCAATTCCTTCAACGCTCTATTGATTCCGGCGGCGTATGAATCGCACCAGTCGTCTATTCCTTTCCAGTCGATACCGAAAACGGAGTCGTCGATCGCAAAGGCGGCGGCGTCGATATTGGCTGCGGTCGGCCTGCCTTCGGCCTTGATTGCCTCCAATTCAAGAACGCGTAGATATTCCCGGTCGATTATCCGCTTGAGTAAAGCGTCTTTCGTTTCTCCCGTGAGAACGGCGACGCGTTCCAGCTTTTGGACGTCGTCGTCGTTTGGCGTGAATAGGAACGGTCGACCGCTTTCCGCGTCGCGTGGGGCTTGTCGTCTCGTTTGGTTTCTTCTTCGTATCATCTTTCCCTGTTCCTTTCTGCGTGATGTTGGCGCTTGCTTTTTTTATAGTGTAACTTTTGTAACGTTTGTTTCCCGTGTCTGCGCTTGCGTCTGTCGCGTTTTCGGCGGCAAGACGACCAAAAAGGCGCGACCGTTGCCGGAGGCGTTCCAGCGGCCGTTTTTTGCCCGTTTTGGACGATCGGCGCGTCGTTTTCGGTTGGAATCGCTAACAAAATACACGAAAAACAAACAAAAAACCGCGCTTTTTTCGCTCTTATTCCTTGCTTAGTAACGCTTTACAAGTAACAAAAAACCAAAAACAGAAAACTGGGGACGACCGCGTTTGTTTTTGGTTCCCGTCTGCGTTTGTGTTCTTGCGTTGCTTAGTTCCTGCATTGCGTTTGGCTGCGTGATGGATATAATACTTTCCAGTTCTTCGACAATTGGCTGTTCTGTGGCCCGTCGACCGTCTCCCGGTTGGCGGGCTTTTTCTTTTAATCGTTCCCGTCGTTCGTGTCGTTTTCGCAAACGATCTTCCAGGCGATTCGATATGTTTGGCCGGGCGTTAGAGCGGACGTCGGAAGAATTCCGGAGGAAACGACGGCGACGTCGCCCGGCGCCAGACGTCCGCATTCGACCGTCGACAATAAAATCGCCTGCTCGTCGATCGTTCCCGAAACGGTCGCGTAGAAACGCAACGTTATCTCTTCGGACTCGTTGGAACCTTCGTTGACGACGGCGATTCCGTCGACGCCGAGCGCTCCGCCGACGACAATTGCGGAACTCGAAACCGTTTCGACGTCGGAAACGCTCACGTCGGTCGGTTTGACGCCGCTTTCGAACGCGCCGATATCGACCGACGCGCTTATAACGCGCTTTTTGCCGGCAAGATCGTAAGAAAAGGCCTTTCCGTTGCGATATCGCGCCAGAGACGAATCGCCCCGGTCGATCGCCCGCGACTGATCGGAAACGTAGAGCGCGTAATCGCCGGCCGTCCCCTCGTCAATATCCGGATCCTGCTCAAAGAGCGGAATCGATTCGTTATAAAGCGCGTTCGTTCCCGTCGACGTCGGATTGTCAAAATCAAAAGTGGAAACCCACCAGACGAACGTCGACAAATTATTCGATCCGTCGATGAGCGCGGGGACCGGCTCTTCAAACGCGTACGTTTCTCCCTCGATTTCAAACGCGTTGTAGAACAGCGAGTTGTAAATATTTTCGTCGCATTCCGTCGCGGACGAACGATTTTGAACGACGATCGAATTATCGAGCGCCATTTCGGCAAAGACGTCGCCGTTTTCGCTGACGCCCTGGAAATAGACGCCTCCGCCGAACCCGTCTCCGCTTGTCCCGGCCGAGTTTCCCGCGATCGTCGCGTTGACGACGCGCTGAATAATCGGCGCCGAGCCCTTGACGTACGAACCGGAACTATAGATCCCGCCTCCGTGTCGACCGCTTTGATTTCCGTCGATCAAAACGTTTTGCGCCGTTAGAACGCCGAGATTATAGATTCCGCCCCCGTTTTGTGAAGCGACGTTTTGAGAGACGCGGACGCGGTCGAGATTGAGCGTCCCGGCGTTGTAGATACCTCCCCCGTTGTTGGACGATCCGCCGGAAACGGTTATTCCGCCAAGATTTAACGTCGATTTGGCCGAAACGTTCAGAACGCGCGCCAATCCGTTTGCGTCGAGCGTGACGCTTCCGCCCCCCGTCGCAAGGATGGAAACGGCTCCGGACGCGTCCGAAATCTTCAGTTCGTCGGACGCTTTGGCAAACGTCGCCGAAACGTCGTTTGGCGCGTCCAAAACGATCACGTCGGGGCCCGATCGCGACGCGCATTTGGAGAGGGCCGTGCGAAGATCCGAAAGATTGATTCCGGCTCCGCAGTCGATTTTCCACACGTTCGAAGCGGAGACGTTCGCGTAGTCGATTCCGGGATATTCCGCCTGGAGCGCGGCGAACGCCGCGTCGGAAATACCGCGCGTCGCCGAAAGCAACTCGCGCCCTTCGAGCGCCTCGACGCGTAAAACGCGCGAACGAGGCGCGTTGTTTTTCAAACGACGTGAAAAAAACATTTTCTCAAACAAAGTTATGCATAAAGTTGGAGCCGCGAGCAGAAGCGCGCTTTGTCGCGCGTATGCTGCAGGCGGCGTGAATTGGCGTCGACGCCATAACAACAGCCAAAAGAAAGTCGAATCCCATGGAAGAATCGTCAAGTCGCGAACAAGCTAAAGTCGCCGCGATAAGAGGTTGCGTTTTCGTCGTTTTGATCTTCTTTGTGATCGTCGTCGGGTTCTTTGGCGGTCAATATTACGCGAATCGTCAGGCGATTGTCAGGAATAAAGCGACGATTGAAGAAAACTATCCCAGCGAATCGCGCGCTGACAACTATGAGCGGAACTGGGACGAACCGGACGAGTCGTCCCAGGAGTCCACGATCTACGAGTATTCCGTCGAATAATCTTCTTCATAACGCGGCGCGAGCACGTTTGAACGTCCGCGTCGTTTGGCGCGGCGCTCTTATTGAAAATGCTCCTCGTAAAGCCGCTTTTCCAGTTCCTCCGGGAGGCGTAAAGGATACCCCGATCGGTAGTTGACCGTCGATTTAACCTGGTCGAGCGTCAGGCCCTTGCACCGGTTCAAATCGCCTCCGTATTCGAATTCGGCGTCGGTAAAATTCGCGCCCGTTACGTCCGCGCCGTCAAGAAATTTCCTTGAGAACGAGAAATTTGAAAAATCGGTTCCCGACCAATCAAGATCGGTCTTTCCGAGATAAAAATCCAAGACGCGATTCTTGAAATTCTTTGTCGACTTGATTTGTTCGACGGTAAAAGTCTGATTAACCCGAAAAGCATAATTGCCTATTACGGCGTCGGTAAAGTCGGCGCCTTCTACGCTTCCCTCGCCAATATTGCTTTCTACAAACGCGAATCCGGAGAAGTCCGTATTGGACCAGTCGAAATCCTGCTCAAAAAAGTCAAAGTTAAACATCCGCGCTTTCCAATTGCGCGTCGACTGTATCTGTTCCATTGTCAGTCCGACGCAACGACCGACGCCGAGCCCCTCCTGGAGGAACGCGTCTGTGAAATCGACTTCTGAAAGATCGTAATTTCCTAAAGACAAACTTTGAAAAATACAACCGGAAAAATCGACTCCAGACAGATCTCCTCTTCCCTCGCCGTTTAGCAAGAGTTTGGTATGAGTAAAATCCTTGTTTTTGTAATTCCAGGTCGAAATCAACTGTTCTTTGGTCATGCCTGCGACGGAACAATTGCCAATGAATCGCGCGTCGGTAAAATTACAACCCCATGCGTTTTTAATGTGCGCGTTGTTGAAGGTGAAATTGGAAAAATCGTCGTTTTGAGCTTTATAAAACCCGTCGGAAATCAGTTTTGATCTGTAGTTCCTTGTTGAAAGAAACTCTTCGTGACTCAAGCCAAACCAAAGAGACGAGCCGACATACGCGTCGGAGAAATCGCATTCCAGGAAATGCGTGTCTTCGGCTTTTACGTCCGCGAGATCGACCCGCTGGAAATTACAGCGGTAAAAGCGAGCCTGAGAGAGATCGGCGCCGTTTAATTTTGCGTGATGAAAATTGACGTGGGAAAGCGTTACGTTATTGATTCGCGCGCCGGACAAATCCTTTCCCGTAAGATCTATGCCGTCTTCCAGGAGCGCGGGTTCGCCGTCGACCAGGATATACTTCGTTGGTTTTAGTCGGTCGATTGTCGGATCCGTACTGAAAAGTTTGTCGACGTCTACTACTTCTCCTTCTTCTTCTTCTTTGACGTCCGACTCCAGTAGCGACTCCTGAACGGAATCGTCGTCTGCGGAACTTGCGACGGAGTCGAGGTTCGTCGCGTCGATCGCGTCCGGATTATCGTCGTTTCGTTCGGTTTCTTCGTCGACCCGACGCGACAACGACTCCGGCGTCGAGGCGTCCGGCGCGAGCGTCGCCGTCGCTGTTTCGTCGCCGACGGGCAGAACAAAAGCGACGTCCCCGTCGCATCCGGTCAATATGAAGCAAACGGCTAAACACGATGCCGCGCAATATTTAACCAAACGAACAGCGCTAGAATTGGCGTCCATGTTATTATTCTTTCTTTTTTCTTTGCGCGGTCTTCTCGTTTGGAAAACGCCCTTGCCGTTGCGGCTCTTCTATACGCAGCGACCAACGGGAGTCCGCCGTCGGACCGCGCCGTTTGCCTGCAGCGTTCGGGCGACTTCGCGCCCTGCCGCTTGCGGCTCTTATGCGCCAGCGACCAACGGGAGCGGGGCGTTTATCTCCGCGCGGTAGCGCGAACCGGGAGTCCGCCTCCGGACCGATTATTTTGTTTTTCGTCGCCAGTACGCGCTCGACGCCAGGATGATTCCGGTCGCCAAAACGAGAATCGCGACGACGCGATAGAGCGAGTCGAGGTAGGACAGGTCGAGCGTCAACACTTTGAGCGTCGTCACGCCGAAGAGCGCGATGGCGAACCAGCGCAACATACGAACGCGCTTATAGAACCCGAGCGCCAGAAGCGCGGAAGCGAAAAGCGTCCAAAGCACGGACAAAGCCGCCTGCGCGAGAAACGCCGGGTCGATCGCGTCCCCTCTGGGGAAGAATTTCGCGCAACGATAGACGTCGGAGGACGAGCCGATCCAGAGCTGAACGAGCGCGAGGGTTCCGACGACAATCGCGACGTTTCGCTTGAACTTCGCGTTTTCCCGCACGTTTTCGTTAGCCGACGTCAAGTCGGCGTTCGACAGACGCCTGTAATAAAACGCGATCGCCAAAATCGTTACGAAGACGACGATCGTCGTCGCGCCAAACGAATTGAAGAACGGTATCCCCGACTGAAAATCCGTCTTGAACAACTCGAATCCGAAATATTTGATCAGCATCGCCGCGAGCATAATATTCGCAAGCGCCGAACAGCATTTGCCTAACGTTCCTCTAATCGCCATAGCGACGAGTTTCAACGAGCACGCGCCAAGCGTCCATAGAATCGTAAGCGCGACCAGACGCGACCAGTCGCCTGGCCCGAACCACGTCTTGCCCGTGAAATAGCGGAACGTCTCAAACGAAAGAAGCGTCGTTATCCCGGTTAGTCCGGCGAAGAAAAACGCCGTCGAGAAGAACGCGTCGACGTCGAACGAACCGAGTCGTCGATTCGATTTGATCTTTTTCGCCAGCGGACCGAGCGCGGTCAGAACCGCGAAATAGCACGCCGTCGGAATCGCGTAGACGTTCAGAATTGTCGTAACCGTTTGATTGTTCGTTCGCCAGTCGCCCTGACAAAATTCGCCGAAGCAGACGTAAGGAAGGCCGATCGTCAAGACGCCGTACGCGAGCGTTCTTACCGGCGCGCTCTTAAAGATTCTTCCGACCGTCCAGACGACGGCTCCGTAGACGAGCCAGAGAATCCAGACGGCGTGGCTCGCGTAAAACGATCTCAGATGAAAGCGTTCCGGCTGCAGTCCGAAAAAGCCCGCGACGTCGAGCGTTGCGATCAGCAGCAAAACAACGGCGCCGACCGTTCCTATCGTCAATCCGAACGTCGTCAGGGATCGGTTAGGCGAGACGTCGAGCGCGCGAATCGAGCGCGTTCTGCAAACGACGACTCCATAAATCATTCCGAGAATCGCGGCGGCAAGGAAGGGCGTTGCGAACGCGTTGAGAAGCGGCTGGAGCGGAACGCCGGGCTCCATGCCGATCGCGTCGAGTTTCGCGTTAAACAAGTCGGGGGGCAGAACGAGCGGAACAATCTGGCCGCCGTAAAGAATCGGGTGGTTGACCGCGTTGAGAACGATCAACTTAATCGCCGCGACAAACCATAATCCGCCTCCGGCCCAGAGAAACGCCCGATTCTTGCCAAACGCGCCGAACGCGAAGAGCGCCGCCGAAGCAAGCAGCCAGAAGAACAAAACGGCCGCGCAACCGACGACGCCGGGCGTTTCCCAACCGGCGGCGAGCGCGCGCGTCGAGGTAAAACCGAATATTTCCGACGCCGAGAGGACAAGTCCGACGGCCGCGCCGACAAAACCGCTTGCATACGCGCCGAACGTCAACGCGCTGCGCGCGCCCGCGAACGTCGCGCGTTCGATTCCGTCGCCGTCCGATCGACGCGTCTTTCGCTTTAAAGAGAAAAGCGCGGCGAGCGCGAGCGCGCAACCGAGCGTCGTCGCAAACGCCGTCTGATTGAAGAACGGAACGCCGGATTGAGGGGTAAGGACTCCGTCCTGATAAGTCGCGAACGCGTCGAGACTGTACAAATTCGGAATCAGATTGCGCGTGAGCAGGAAGAACGTTCCAAGCGCAAGATAGACGAACGCCCAGCCGATCAACATGCCGATCGTCGCGAGCGCCGAACGTTCCATGGACGAGACGAGTCGTTTCCGCCGTTCCTCCGACTCGGTCGTCAGGACGAAGTCGGGGATCTGGAACGCGTTAAGTTTCCACGCCGCGAAGACGAAGAGCGCCGTCGCGATCGCAAGGAACCCCAGCGCGACAAAAGATTTTGAGAACGTCGCGCCTATTCCGATCGCCAGAAACGCGAACCCGGCGACGGCGAACATGACGCGGAGATCGACGTTCGCAAGCGTGTTTTGCGCTTGACGCGCCCGAAGCTGGTCGTCGTCCGAATCGAATTCGTAGAAGGTCGGTCGTTTTGCCGCCGCGATAAGGATCAGCGCGTAGATCGCCGTCAGCGCTAGCGCGACGTGCCCCGCGTGTTCGGTAAACCATGCGAGCGAATCGGGGCCGTTTCGTCGACAAAGCCCCCAAAACGCGCCGAAACAGAGAAATCCGGTAATTCCGGCGCGGGCAAGATCGGCGAGATTGGGGCGGCGTTTTTGGCGGAAGACCGCGCCGACAAGATCAAGGAGATCAATGGCAAAGAACGCGATCAGAAACGTAACGCTCGCCCGAAACGCGTCGTCGGTCCAGGTCCCGGACGTTTTCGAGAGCAAAACCAGGACGGAGCCGAGCCAGGGGATCGTCGCCAGATTCGAGCGTTTGAGCAAGTTGGCCACGCCCAGGCCCGACGCGAAGAAGACGAGCAGATAGAGCGCCGTCGTCCAGGGCGTCGGCTCGTTGGAGATGACAAACGGCACGACAAGACCGCCGATTGAAACGACGGTCGACACAATCGCGCTTCGATAGCGCGCCGCGAGGAAAAATCCCAAAAAGACCGCGCCAAGCATAAGGATCGAGGCGATTTGCCACGGGAAGATCGTCGCGACGCGCGAGTAGTACCCGGCCGCCGCGAGCGTCAAAATCCCCGCGCTGTTGAGCGCTTCGGAGAAGAGACGCTGACCGCGTCGGAACATTCGCCGTCCAAAGAACAAAAAGACGGCGCCAAGCGCGACGACCCCGCCAAAGCGAACGGTCGGGCTCAGCCAACCGCGCGACGCCGCGATTTGCAGAAAGAAAACGACGCCGACGACGAACAGAAACGCGCCCGCCCAGCTGAATATCTTGCGCCCGACGAGCGTTTCGAGACTGTCGAGATTGCGCGTCTTTTCTTTAGGCAATTCGAATTCCTGCGCCGGACGCGTTTGCGCGGACTCGACGACGCGCACGGGCTCGACTTCTTCCTGAATCGCCTCGGCGAACGGATCTTCCGTCGGGAGAGCCTTGGAGTCGAGCGCAAGCGGTTTTAAGTCGGCGCCGCGAGATTCGTCGTCGACGCGTTCGACCTGTTCCGCAGGTTCCGGCGCGACGGGCGTAAATTCCGGTTCGGACTCGACGTTCTGTTCGAGAACAATCGGTTGCGGCGCGATCCCGACAGGCTCGCGTTCGACGACGGGCGTCGCGGGCGTGGAGACGCTTTTCGCGAACGTCGCCGGCTCAAACGTCGGCTCCGGCTTGTCGACCTTTGCCGACGTCGGCGGCGCGTTTTGCGCGCGTTCTTTTTCCAGTTCGAAACGAAGCGTGTTGAGTTGACGTTCGAACATCCTGCGCTGGTTCTCAAGAGCCTGTTCGAAGTCCTGGCGCGCTTTGGTTTCCGATCGTTTAATCGGAAGAAAGACGAACAGCCCCCATAATCCCCAAAGGAACGCTAAAACAATAAGCGGAACAAAGAGAAAGTCGCCCATGGAATCCTCCGTACGCGCGTCAAATTGGATTTTCACGAACAGGGAAACAACCCATTTTGCTCATTTTAACAGAACAACAAGGCGGCGTCAACGACTCAAAGACAAAGCGGGTCCGACGCAGGCGCGAACGTGGAGTCGCGTCTTATTGTCTCAACGTTCTGACGTCAAAACTTACGCTAATCCCTTTGCCGTCGTCGAGAACGACGCTTAGCGACACGGTTCGCGACTTATGACTTGACGCGTAGCAATGCGCGACGCAGGCGGTCAATCCGAGTCTGTCAAGTTCCGTCGTCGTTCCGTCCCCCCAGTCGAAAACCCAGCGACTTACGGCGGTCGGGACGGGAAAGATCGCTTCGACGTTCAAAATTACCGCGTTTGCGTCAAGCGCAGATTCCGCCTCGACGTAAAACGAGGGCGTCGCGCGAACGACCGTAAACGGAACCGAACCGGCGGCGACGACTGTTTTCGTCGCCAGGTTGACGGCTTTGACCGAAATCGTTCGATCGCCGGGCGCGTTGGAATAGTCGTCCGGAAAGACGACGGTCGGATTTTCGCGTTCGACAAAGACGCCGTCTCCATAATCGAACCAAAACGAATACATTCGCGGACCGGGCGTCGCCGCGTTGAGTTGCGCTTCCATAAAGAACGAATCGCCCTGACGCGTCGTATAGGAGTCGCGATCGAACGAAACGCCGTCGACGGGGCTTGTTTCCGAATAGACCGACACGCTTTTCGTCGCCGCGCCGGAATCGTTCCCGTCGTCCCTGTCTCATACTGTAAAATTTCAAACGTTGTCGCCTGTTTTTTGTTTTTTGTTTTTTGTTCGATATAAATATTGAACATTAAAAGACTTATAACAAAAATTGACTTGTTTTTTGTCGGTTTTTTGTGTTTTTTGTCCCTCCGGCTTAGTCGTCGATCGTGTCTTCGTCTAACATCTCGGGAGTCAATTCGACATATTGATAGGCGTCTCTGATATTGTTCCCGCGTTTAACCTTCAATCGCTTAATCATTCCGTCTTCGACAAGTCGTTCAATCAAACGTTCAAAGCTTCGCGCGTTGTCTTTTCCGCGTAGTTCTCCAATATGCGCGACGACGTCCGTTTTCATTACGTACTTTTCAGGCGACTCCGCAAGGACGTCAAGGATTCGTTGAGCGGCTACCGGCAACGCCGCGCCGCCTTCTTTGCTTTCGCCGAGGCCGTCGACAAGAGCGCCAACGGCCTCACGTTTCAAGCCGTCCCAGGTTGCAACGGCGACCGCGCGACGCATTAAGGCCGCGTCGATCGTCGCGACGGGAGAGTATAGGCCGGAGTCG
>CACYBR010000101.1 GCA_902772705.1 uncultured Planctomycetota bacterium | reverse complement strand
GGACGTCTTTCCAAGGGACGCGCGCCTCTGAGCGAAAAAGAAATCGCCGCGCTTGAACAGGCGGCTCAGGAGGTTTACGAGGGCAAGTTCGACGCCGAATTTCCGATCGACGTCTATCAGACCGGTTCCGGCACGTCCACGAATATGAACGCGAACGAGGTTATCTCCAACCGCGCGCTTGAAATCGCCGGATACGACCGTTTCGCCATGGAAAAGAAGATCCATCCGAACGACCACGTCAACTGCGGACAGTCCACGAACGACACGTTCCCGACGTCGATCCACGTCGCCGTCGCGCTCGGCATTAAGAACGAGCTTATTCCCGCGCTGGAAACGTGCCGCGACATTCTTAAGGCTAAGGCCGAAGAATGGAAGGACGTCATTAAGATTGGTCGCACCCACCTCGCCGACGCGACCCCGATGACGCTTGGTCAGGAATTCAGCGGCTTTGCGCGCCAGTTTGAACTCGCCGTCGAACGCGCGAACGACGCGCTCAAAGAAATCTGCGAGCTGCCCGCGGGCGGCACCGCGGTCGGAAGCGGCATCAACTGCGACCCGAAGTACGGCGCGACGATCGCCGCGCTTCTGGCGGAAAAGACGGGCGTTCCTTTTGTGGAAGCGGCGAACCATTTCGAGGCCAACGCCCAGCGCGACGGCCTTGTCGCCTGCCACGCGCTACTCAAGGCGGTCGCGACCACCATGTCCAACGTTGCGAACAATATCCGTTGGCTCGGCTCCGGTCCGCGATGCGGCTATTACGAGGTCATCCTCAAGGATCTCCAGCCTGGCAGTTCCATTATGCCGGGCAAAGTCAATCCGGTCATCTGCGAAAGCCTCATGCAGCTCGGCGCCAAGGTTCTCGGCAACGACGCGACGATCGGGCTCGCCGGCGTTTCCGGCGGTCAGTTCCAGCTCAATATTCTCATGCCCGTCATGGCGGACGTCGCGCTTGATTCCGTGCGTATCCTCGCGGGCGGCGCGAGAGTCTTTGCCGACAAGTGCCTCAAGGACCTCAAGGCGAATCCGGAAAAGTGCGCGTCCTACGTGGAGCAGAGTCTCTCCATCGTAACGGGCCTGAACACGTACATTGGCTACGAGATGGCCGCCAAGCTCGCCAAAGAAGCCTTTAAGACGGGCAAGACGATTCGTCAGCTTTGCGAAGAAAAGCAGATTCTTCCGAAGGACCAGCTCGAGGAAGGACTCGACGTCTACCGTATGACGCGTCCGCTCGATCACTGATCTTTTGACTCGGTCGTCGACGTTCACGTCTATTTGCGTTTCACGGCGCCTTGGTTTTCGCTGAGGCGCCGCCTTCGTTATCCGTATCATGCGTACTCTTCTTTTCGGAACGCCGCCATGCGCAACCAGGACGCTTCTCTGTACCAGCGAGCCAAAAAATTTCTGATGCGCCGCACCAATTACGAGACCTTTAAATCGATCCCATACGATCAGATGAAAGGGTCCCTCGAACGCGTCAGGAGGTTTCTGACGTATCTCGGCAACCCAGACAGGCAGTACGCGATTGTTCACGTCGCCGGAACGAAGGGCAAGGGGACGACGTGCGCCGCGCTTGACCAGATCTATCGCGCCGCAGGTTACCGCGTCGGGCTCTTTACGTCGCCGCATCTGGAAGAACTCGTGGAGCGTTTCCAGATCAACGGACAGAATTGCGACAAAACGCTCTTTGCGGAAACGACCTTCGCGCTTGCCGATCAGTGGAAGGATTTTCTCGCCAGAGAGAAACGAAGTCAACGGAAAAACGGAGAGAACGGCTTCGACGAATCGGAAATTCAGCTTACCTTTTTTGAATGGACGCTCATAATCGCCGTAACGCTTTTTGCGCGCGCGAAAGTCGACGTCGCTATTTTGGAGGTCGGGCTGGGCGGCAGATTCGACGCGACGAACGCCTGCGACGCGGACGTCTCCGTGCTCACAAGCGTGAGCTACGATCACTGCGAACAACTTGGAAACACGATTCAGGCGATTGCTTCTGAAAAGCTCGGAATTGTGAAATCGAACGCGCCGCTCGTCTGCGGCGCCGGCTATTCTGGTTCTCTATATCGCGGTATGGAGGAATTTCGAAACCGGTTCGTACGATTAAACCACGAGAGTCGCGACGAGACCTGTCGACGTTCATGCTTCAGTCGACGCGACGCGGACGAGTCTGACTCGATAGAAAGCGACGCGCCTGCCTATCCTGAATTTGACGCCCCCTCTATGGTTCCCGTCGCGCCACTCTTC
>CACYBR010000100.1 GCA_902772705.1 uncultured Planctomycetota bacterium | reverse complement strand
GGAAACGGCGCTTTCTCGCCTGAACAGATTGTCGCGAATATGACGCAGGAACGTTTTGAACGTTTGCGCAACACTCAATGGGCGGACCGCATTAAGGAGCAGGTAGGAAACGACCGTTGGGCGCAATGGGAGCGAGGCGATTTTACCGCCAGCGTTTCTGTGGCGGAGCAGGCGGCCGCGGCGGCGGAAGGACGTCCTCTTGACAGGGAACTGACCGAAGAAGAGAAACAACAAGCCGAGGAGATTCTTCGCAGAGGCTCCGTTCCAAATTTCTCAAGCGGCAGACCGTATTCTACCGAGTCGGAAAACGAGTATATGCAGAAAGCGCTCGAACACCGCGACGATTCTCTGGTTTCCACCGTCCCGGTTGCGATTCGCTTCTACAGTCGCTATCTGCTTAGCAAATACGACCTTAATGGCAACGGTCAGCTTGAGCAACGCGAATGGGAGGATAAAATTCAAGGAGCTCAGGCGATTGATCTCGACAGGGACTGGATCCTCACGGATCAGGAGATTCTCTTCTATCTGGCGAATTACGCCAAAGACCGTACGATCGCTAACCCGAGGCCGATCCAGCCGCGGCGCGTTAATCTGGTCGTTGAGAAGCAGGAACAGCCGCTGCTGATTCGAACCGCGTCCGCCGCGCCACGCGCAGTCAATAAAGAGGATGCGGAAAAGGAACTCAACGAACCTGCGGAAAATATCGAGCAGATGTCTGACGAGGAGTTCGTCAAAATGCTTACCGAGGATAATCCCGCAATGGAGAGCGTTGAAGACGAAGAACTTCTCGACGTGCTTCTTTCCGATATGGACGAGTCGACTTTTCGCGAGTACGCCGCCGCGCCTGAGGAACTTATTGGCACGCCCGTTTGGTTCCTTGCCCGCGACGTTAACGGAGACGGACAACTCTCCTTGCGTGAGTTTGCGCCGAATCTCACGGCCGCCGGGGTCGCTCAGTTTGGAAAACTCGATCTCAACGCGGACGGTCTCATCACCGCCGAAGAGGTTAAGAAAGCCGTCGGCGGCTCAAACGCTCAGAAGTAGATCGTGAACGTTCGCGTACAATAACAACACGTCAATACGCACAACACGAAGAAGCCGTCTGTCGTGAATAACGACGGGCGGCTTCTTTTTATATGATTGACGTTCTGCCAGACGGCGTTGAGAGACGTCTTGAGCAAGTTAGTCAAGGTTCCATGCTTTGAGCCATTGAACGTCAGGCTGACGAGTCAGGCCGAAGTCCGATTCCAGACGTAGTCCGAGGTCGGGTAGGTGCGCCGCGCCGAAGAAGAGAGCGACGCGAGAACGTCCGGCGTCGAGTTCCTGACGAACGACGGCGAGCGCCTTTTTGTTACGCAGATGAATGATAGCGTTTTCTCGTGGTTCCGACGAATCGTCGTTGTTTTTCCCAAGAGCGCGATACTCGTTTTTAACGTCGCCGAGAGACGAGTCTGCGAGTTCGAGCGCGAAGAGGCGTTTTGTGGCAAGACGTTTGTCTTTGGAACAGAGGATGGAGACGACGGCTCCCTCTGTCGAACCAGGAACGCTTTCGAGGAAACTCCGTGCAAACGTTTCGGCGAGGAAGTCAGCCACGTCGCCGTTTGTGAACAACCACCCGATGAATTCCAACGGCGTACAGTCGCCGCGGCGCAGGTTTGGCGCCAGATAGTCGATTCCGTCGATCTGATATGAAAGCCGGAGGAATTGTCCGGCGCTTTCCTGAAAGTAGGAGATAAGGTTGAGAGGATTAAGACTTTGCTCCTTTTTTTTCTTTTCGCGCGATTCCTGAATGATCGCGCCAAGGTCGCCGTCAGAATCAGTCACGAGTTCAAAGACGACGGCGTCGTAATTCTTGAAAATTTCGTTGAGTTTCTGGTAATACTCGTCCTCGGCGATGTGGATCGCGCCGATCAAGTCGACCGTCACGTCGCGAACCGCGTCGTCGGACGCCTGATATTTTCCCTTGAAGGTTACGATGGACGTTTCAAGGCTCGAAAGCGCGCCGTCGCGCCGAACAATACGGACAGACTCAATTTCGTCGGAATTATTAAGAGAATCTGTATTCTCGTCTAAAGTCGATTCTCCTGTTAAATCGTCGGCGCCAGCGGAAACGTTATTACTCGGTTCCAAGGCGCAGGTTTGCGGTAAAAGCGACGCGTAGTTAACGGAGAACGCCGTTGTTAGGACGAATAAAAAAAAGAGAGCGAGTCTTGTTGTCGCGCGACCGCGCCTGAGAAGTGCAAATGCAGATAAAGCATGGAACATAATAGGGAACCTGGTGCAACGGGTTTCTCTGGAAGAACAAACGACGTGAAGTCGTTTTCAGCGTTGAGTAGATTATAGACCAGCGATACGTGAAAGAATAGCGTTTCCGCGCAAAATTTTTAGGAACTAACAGACTTTACGACGTATCAAATTGTCGTCATTTGGTCAAAAACGTATCGTAATAGAACGATTTTTGTATAAGAATGATACAAAAGAGACGGTTAAGAGCGGTAAAAACGCTCTTGTTCACATTACGCGCGGCAATTGAACGTTGCGATTTCTGCAGGATCGCGTCGTATTTTGAGCGTGTAATCACCGATTAAGCTGTATTTTGTAAAATGTTCAGCTTAACGAGTCTCCCTGAATTGCGTCTGCGGAAAATTTGAAAAGATGTTTTTATTTGGAACAAAGTATAAATCTCGCACGACCTGTCTCTGCCGACGGTTTAGCGGAAAATTTTTTGTATTTTGTTCTTTGGCAGTAGAAGGGGAGAGTGATTCTGTGTATATTTTAAAGGAAGGTCGGGAAGTCTGCTTTTGAGATTTGCCGGACGATAGCCTCTCCAGGAGAAGCGAGACGTTCGGGGCTGAGCTCAGCTGAAGCCCGATGAGAGCCGCGCGGCGTGAACGAGCGGCTCGTCTCAAAGGTTGATTTCATGTTTCCCTCGGGGAATTAGACGGCGCGCCGTCGAGAAGCCCTCGGGAGCGGATCAGTATTAACGCGCGAGCGCGAGGATTTTGCCAAGCGTTCGCGGATTTTACAGTCAGGCGGTACATATGTCGTTTTCGCGAAAGAATAAAGTTTGGGGCGTTGCCGAGTCGCTGTTGAGTCGTATTGTTAAGAAGGACGACGGTCAGACCCACGCTCAGAAAATGAAGAAGCTCTTCATCGACCAGCTTGAAGAGCGTCAAATGCTCAGCCTGACGGTTGCGACGACTGAGAATCTTCTCGTCGATACTTCCTGGCAGGATATTCGCGGCGACGTCGCGGTTGATTCGAACGAAGCCGGCGACGTGGTCGTTGCATGGACCGCGGCGGATCGACTTGCCAATCCGGATTACGTTGCGGGCGATCCGACGTCGAGTCCGTATCTTACCGACCAGAACGGCGCTTATGTCGAAGATTTGAACGTCTACGCGCGCTATTTGACCGACGAAGTTCAGATCATTACGATTCCCGAAGAACTCGTTCCGGGCGCCAAGACCAGCGACGGGACAACGGTTCAGGCCGGTTCTTTCGAACTGATCTACAACGCGTACGAGACGCAGCGTTTTTCGATCTTTAATTCGAGTTTTACGCAGTCAGACCCCGACGTTTACACGACTTCCAACAGCCAGTCGGTATTCTACCTTGGTCTCTACGCGGAAGGCGAGCTTACCTGGGTTCTTTATCGCTATGATTCGTCGTTGCTCCCGGGCGACAACGCTGCCAATCTGCAGAACGTCATCCGAGCGATTCCCGGTCAGGAATACGCTAACGTCGAGGTTACCGCCTATAGCGAGACAGACTTCGACATAACGTTCTTTGGCGAGAACTGGGCGGGCTATGACCTCACGGACGTCCGCGTTTCGAACGACTACTATTCGGACGTGACCGCGCTCATCGACAAGGTCGGCAACATTAGCTTCGACATTACGGAGCTTCAGGGGGTGAGCGTTTTCCAGAAGCTCGTCCTGACGGATCTGTTCGGCGCGAACTACATGACGACGATCTCGAATATGATCAAATCGCAGGGACGCAAGTCTGTCATCAAGGCGTTGCAGACCGCGCGCGACTCTCTGACCGACAACCTCACGTCCGGCGTCGTTTCGACCGTCGACGAGGTTATGACGATTACCTCCTACAATTCTAAGGGACAGAACACTGGTATCGTCGTCTCTAACGATCCTTACAAGACCGCGCAGAATATCCAGAACGCCTTCAACAGCGCGTCTGCGAGCGCGACGCTCTACGCTCCAATTACCCGAGGCTACGAGTATAACGAAAAAACGCATCGCTTCGAATACACGAGCGAGCCGACCAGAGCGTATTCCTCTAACGAGTCTTACGGCTCCATGCAGGCCAAGATTCCCGCGCTGGAAGTCCTTGTTCAGCCGGTAGAGGGCACAAAGAATCAGTTCCGCGTGACCTTCACGGGAACGAGCGGGCTTGTCAATCAGGATCCGCTTTTTGTCTCCGCCGCGACCTACGCGTCTAAAGTTTCGTCGATGTACGTCTATACCGACGTTATCACCCAGAATAAGACGACCGGTCTCTATGAATACGTCGGCTCTGGCTCTTACAACCTCGATACGGCGACGGTGACCGTCAAGGAATCGAGCGGCGTGTTCCGCGTCAACTCGGTCGAAGTTGCGGACTTCGTTCTTGACGACGACGGCGACGTCGTGACCGACCGCTATGGCGAAATGTACATCAACGGCACGGGTCGTACCGCACAGAGCAAGCCGGACGTTGCGCTAAGCGCGGACGGCTCCTTCGTCGTCGTTTGGCAGAACGAGAACCCCGACACGCTCGACACATACAACCGCACCGATATTTACGCGCGTCGATTCACGACTCAGGGCTATCTTCCCCAGAAGGGCGAGGGCGGTTACAACTCGAAATATCAGGTCAATTTCTACGATAACGGCACGACAGACGGACGTCTCGGAATCACGACCCCCAGCGGCGCGTTCATTTCCGATCCGTACTCGACGAACGCCGCGTCGACGATCGCCGTTCAGTGCGTCGCTCCTGTCGCCGACGAGTTCATAGTCAACGCGTCGCTCAACGGTCAGCAGGTCGATCCGTCCATTTCTTCGGACGTCGACGGGGCCTTCATCGTTTCCTGGACCTATATTGCGCAGGACAACTCTTACTTTGGCGGTATCTACGGACGTCAGTTTAACAATGAAGCGGAATCCCTTACGGGCGATATCACGTTCGCGAGCAGTCAGGTCAGTTCGAATTACTACGGACCGTCCTACACGGCGACGTCGGACGACGGTTTTTCCGTCGTGATGTGGAATTACGGCACGGACCTCTACATGTCCGCGCTAGAACCCGGCAACGACGTCTTCATCATCGACGCGCAGCAGATCGCCAGCAACGCGTACGGCTCGAGCGTCGATTTCGACTACAACGAGCGTTTTGCGATCGCTTACACGCTTGAGCAGGCAAACGAGGCGGCCGGCACGACCAATATTCCTCAGACGGACGTTTACCTTACGGTCTATGCCATAACGAAGACAGAAAACGGCGATTCCGAGACCGCCTTCGACTATACGACGACGACCACGGCGACTACGACGTCCGACGGCACCACGTCAAGTTCCTCGACAAATAACGCGACCGACGCGAACGCAGGCGCCGACGTCGGCGAAACGGGACTGTACGTTGGCGTTCGAGAAGCGAGCACGAAGTATACGGCCGCGTCGATCCTCGGCGCGACGCTCGTAAATTCCGTCGTCGTCGCCGACCAGGGCAATCCTTCCGTCAGCGTCGACGCAGACGGCGACGTCTTCGTCTCCTATCAGGGGTTTGGAATGGATATCCATTCCGTTTCAGACAACTACCTCAGTTATCCATCGCTGATGTACACGACCGATTACGACAATCTGTACATCCAGCTCAAATGGAGCGATTTCGAAGACAATAACCTCGTTTATGAGAACAAGCAGTTCCTCCGCGGTCAGAAGTACTCCTATGAGAGCAAGAACGAAGACCTGATCTACTACATCAAGCTCGCTCTTGGCTGGGGATACGACAAGTACGGCGACTTCACGGACGACGACGTGACGCCGATCTACCAGCTTCATAATTACGACTGCATCGACGTCGACAGTTACATCAAATTCTTCCTCGCCGTCGCCCAGAAGGAACACGCGACGGACGAGCAGCTTATGCGTCTCGACGCGGTGCTTGAAACGCTCCTGTCGCCTCTGCGCAACAATGGCAACGATATCAGCTACGTGAACTACGGCCAGACGATCTATGGCGATTCTGTCGCGACGGGCACGACGACGACCGGCGGAACCGATTCGACGGGAACTGATTCCACGGCGAACGCGACGGCTTCCGTCATAACGGACGCGGCGGTGATTTCGGGCGTTGTCAGCGGCTATCGCACCGGCTCGAACGCGTGCTTCTACATTGCGCTTCCGGCGGAATACGTCGCGTCCGCGACCCTTGCTCTCAATATTGGTCGCAGATCGGACAGCGATCAGACTGAGACGAACGTGGAGAACGCCGAGGCCGTCGCGCTCGATCTTGGCGCGTACTACAATACGACGTACGGCTATATTTCCGACCTCAACGGCATGGTTTCGGGCGTTCAGCAGGCGCTCAATTCGCTGGCGATTTGCGGCGGCGATACGAACAGCTTCGTGGTTCGCATGGTTACCGCCGACGAGATTAATTTCTATGAGGGCACCTACGGCGCGATCGGACTGGACGTCGAAGACTTCCAGTATTATTACTCCTACACAGAGAACAACGTGACCTACACCGGCGTCAGGACGGTCGGGAACTATGTCGCGCTTCAGATTACCGCGCAGAATTCGTTGCATGACACGCCGCTGTACATTAGCTACGACGCTTCGAATTCTTCAATGACGCTTATCGATCAGGCGGTCGCCGATCTCAACTACGCCGGATACCAGAGCTTCTACGTTGAGCGATACGGTTCCACCGGTTATTTCCAGTCGAACACGCGCTCCGCGGAAACCTCGAACGGCGACGTCGTTGTCGTTTGGGCGATGCAGGACGCGTACGACGCGAAGCAGCGCTCCGACGTTTATCCGAGCGTTGGCAATACGCTTGACACGACGTACACGCACATCTACATGCGTCCGTTCTCAGAATCGACCGACACTGCGGGTCCGATTGTCACGAATTTCTCGATGCCGGACGGCACAAAGGTCGACGAAGGCGATACGATTACGTCCGCCGTTAAGGATATGGTCGTCGCGTTTGACGAGAATATGATCACGGTTGGCGACGGAACGAACGCGTACAATACCATTCACGCGGTTGACAACGCTTCCAACTGGACGCTTCTTAAGGACGGCGTCGAAGTGACCGGCGCGATCGAGAGCGTGACCTTTGGCATGAACGCGTCGGCGCAGCTGGCGCGCGACACGGTCACCGAGACGGGCGCCGCGGTCGAATCGATCAACGACGGCGTTCTTGCTTACGGCACGAATCGCTGGGAAGCGGTGGTTCATTTTGCGGACGGTTACGAGCTGACCGACGGCAACTATACTCTCGTTTGTTCCGCGCTCGCTCAGGATACTTCCCGCAACGGCCTGTATAGTCAGGGTTACGCCGCCGACGGTAGCTCGGCTGGCTACGACGGCCATGACTGGCAATGCTCCTTCAACGTGGTTCCTCTTAACGAGGCGCTTGCGTTCGAGTACGGCGAATCGTTCAGGTATAATTCGTATATTCCGGTGACGAACATTCACGGCGCCGACTCTGCCGGCGATCCGATCGTCGAAGCCGAGGCGACTGGCGAAACGCTGCGTCAGGTCACGCGTTCTTCCATTCTGGACGATACGAGCGACTACGGTCCGAACACGGCCAATTCGGTCGCGTGCAACTCCAACGGCGACTACGTTGTCGTTTGGGTCGAATCCGAAGGTTCCGTCGCGAGCGGCTCTGTCGTTAAGACCGTCTACGCGCGCACCTATCGCGCTCTGTATATTACGAACGCCGAGGGCGTGCGCGAGCAGGTTATCGACATGGATTCCGCCACGGGCGATCCGATCGTCGTCTATCGGGATACGAACACCTACAACGCGAAGGGGAAACTGACGAGCGGAACGGATCCGCGTCAGGCCTCCGTCGCAATGGACGACAGCGGCGCGTTCTGCGTTGTTTGGGACATGTACACGACCGGTTCCGGCGAAGACGGCAGCCGCGACGTCTACATGGCGAAGTACGCCTTCAACGGCGGTCAGATGGCGATCAACGGGAACTCTGCGACCCCGACCCGCGCTAATGTCGAGACCGACGACGATCAGCAGTACGCGTCCGTCGCGATGGACTCCGACGGCGATATTGTCGTCGTCTGGGAAAGCTATGGTCAGGACGGCAGCGGCTGGGGCGTTTATGGGCGTCGCTTTGTGACGAACGGCCTCTCCTACGGTTACGCGAATACGATTCAGGTTATTCAGTTCATTGACCCGATCAACGTCGAGGGCGACACGCTTGTCATCAGCGGCAAGATTGGTTCCAAGAACTATTCGGCGACGGTCGCTCTTAGCGTCGAAATGAGGACGAACGTGGAGCGTGTCGAAGCCGCGCTGCTGGGCGCCGGCTTCAAATCGGACGAAATCACGGTCGCGTTGAGCGCCTCTGATACGATTTCCGTCGAGTTCAGGGGACAGTACACGGGTCAGTATGTCGACGTGATGAGCTGCACGACGAATCGCGCGAATCTTCGCGTCAATGTCGCGACGCGTCAGGTAGGCACGGAAGGCGCCGAGTTTGCCGTTAACCAGACGACGGAGAACAATCAGCGGTTCGCGTCGATCGGCATGCAGCCCGACGGTTCGTTCGTCGTCTCCTGGACCTCATGGGGACAGGATCTCGATTCGAGCGCCCAGTCGAACATTTACGCTCGCAGATTTGCGTCGAACCATGTCGTCTCGTCGGCTGTCGGACCCGTTAAGGCTCTTACGCCTGCTAAGGAGTCCGGCAAGGTCATAACGACCGACCCGATCGAATTCAACGAGGTTTATCCCGGTCAGGGATTTGAGTCGGTCTGCTATATTACGGTTGGCACAACGACTCAAGACGGCAACGCCGGTTCGACCGACGCCGGCGCGACGGCGACGACCGTTTCCTCCGGCACGGGTTCGCTCCTTACCGACCGTTATCATGTCCTGACGGCCGCGCACGTCGTTTGCGACGAGAACGGCGCGCCGATCGATCTGACGACCACGCCGATTTACTGCACGTTCGAAACGACGAACGGCGTATACACGCTTCCAGTCTCGGCGATTACGGTTCACCCGACCTACGCGGGCGATCCGAGCGACAATCAGGTCGACCTTGCCGTTTTGACCCTTGGGGTCGCGGCGCCTTCGCGTCTCCGCGGTTATTCGCTTTACACCGGCTCCGCCGAGCTCGGTCAGACGATCACGTTCGTCGGTTACGGGCTTGCGGGCGACGTTATGGATACGGAAGCGGAGATTGCCGCGCGTCAGGCGGGCAGAAAACATTCGGGTCAGAACGTATACGAACTGACGGGCTCCTCCTTCGAGAACGCGGGCAATCCGAACACGCTCGTTTACGACTTCGACGACGGGACGTACGCGAACGACTATCTTGGCAATTACTACGGAATCCGCAACCTCGGACTTGGCGATAACGAAGCGATAACGGC
>CACYBR010000099.1 GCA_902772705.1 uncultured Planctomycetota bacterium | reverse complement strand
TTTCGACGCCATCTGAAATCGCGGACCTTGCCTTCGAGGCTCTTAAAAGCCTCTTGAAATAACCCCATTTTACTCATAAGCCGCCGATTTTTTGATCGTTCAAGGAAAAGATCGGCGGTTGGTCTTCTGAAAAATTCCTATTAATCAACTATGTTATAAGCTTTGATCAGACTTTTCCTATAATCGCGCGCGAACGACGTCGCAACGACGACTCTCCCAATTTAGCGACGCGACGTTGTTCCGCGCGACTATATTCACCATTAAAAAACCCCTTTCAGTGGCAGGCGGCGTCGTAAGACGTCGTTGACGATGTGGGACGTTCGCCATTGAAAGGGGCTTTTTTGACGCGCGCTATTCTCTTTTCTTGACGAACCCTCCTTTTGACTTGATCTGAATTCACCAACGCGTCGATTGAGGCGGAACAAAAGGTTCCTTTTTTTCACGACTACGCCGTTTATCTCTTTAGGTCTTGAATAAGCGACTTAGAATTGAGATAATGACGCTTGCGGCGTTTTAGAACGCTATGACGAAACGATCAGGTTTTGGGGAAACATTTGCAATGAGTAAAAGAGAACGATTATGCTTATGCCTCCTTGCCGCCTTTCTTATGACGACGGCGGCTTCTTTTTCGCGAGGGCAGGACGGCGATTTTGTGCGTGGAATGAACGCCGTGGCGGTGAATGAAATGGCGAAGCCGAAAGTTGCCGACTGGCACGTCTTCCTGGTCGCCGTTAAAGACTACAACGAGGATATTAGCCCCGTGAGGTATACCGACGCCGACGTCCAGGCTCTTTACAACCGATTTGTCAGTCTAAACGTTCCGCCCGAGAATATCACGATTCTGAGCAAAACGCAAACGGCTCACAACTATTACCCTGAGAAGAGCAATATTCTGGCGCAATTCCGGAAGTTTCTCTCGCAGTTAGATTCGAAGTCGATTGCTTTTGTCTACTTTTCAGGACACGGTTTCAACGAAAAGGTCGACGGCAAGGAGAAATCGTTTTTCGCGCCGATTGATTTTGATCGTTCGTCTCCGAAACATTCTGAAATGGCAATCTGTCTTAACGACGACATTCTCGCAGAACTTGCCGCAAGCGCCGCGCCCTTTAGCTGGCTCTGCGTCGACGCTTGTTGCAGCTATATCGGAACGCGCGGCGATATGGACTCGGGGCTTCAGTTTTCTATGAGTAATATCCCAGAGGACGTACTCTTTCAGCAGAGTTGCGCAGACGGGGAACCTGCATACGAAGGGGTTAATCCGACCGTGGTTCAGAGGAAGAAGCTTGGAATTGATCCAACGAACCCGGATTTTCAGCACGGTCTCTTTACCAAGTCGCTCCTAGAAGCGTTGGACGTGGAGAACCCTCGAGCCGACCAAAACGTCGACGGAATCGTAACGCTGAGCGAGGTCCTCGGTTACGTCGAACGAAATGTGAACGAGGACGCGATGAAGTACCATAATCGCCGCCAGACCCCTCGTCACAAAGTGAGCGACGCGAAGAATATCGACGACTTTATTCTACTGCCGGAGGTCTATATTAACGGCTATCCTCCGGTGGTCTGGCGAAAAGGGCGCTCGCTTGCGGAAGAAGCGCGCGTTTTACTGAATCGAGGTAAATGTGAAGAAGCGGTTGAAACGATCCAAAAGGCGCGCGAAATCTTACCGACGGAATTTGCGGACGACGAGGTGAACGCGCTTTATGAGTTGGCGAAGGCGGCTTGGAAAGAAGGCAGTAACGAATATGCGCTGGCGACCGTTGAAGAAGCTCTTGAGATCGATGGCGAAAACTCAAAGTGTTTGCGATTGCAGAGCGCTATTCTCAAGGCGAATCCGAAGCTAGTTGTCGGGGGAGCGACGCGGTCAAGCGACTCCTCGTCCAGCAGTGGAAACATTGGGAACTCTGGACGAGCGAAACCTTCAGAACCCGGCTTGCGAAAACCAGGCGACGTCATGACGGTGGAGATCGCCGGCGTTGAAACGCGGTTTCGGTGGTGCCCAGAGGGGAAGTTTATGATGGGTAGCCCCTCGACTGAGAATGGTCATGACGCCGGTGAAGCTCAACATGAGGTAATTATTCCATGCGGTTTTTGGCTCGCTGAAAACGAAACGACGCAGAAGCTGTGGAATGCGGTTATGGGTAAGGAGAATAACCACAGCGATCACCAAGGGGACAATAATCCCGTCGAGCGCGTTAGTTGGGAGGACAGTCAAGACTTTATCGGCAAGATTCAAGAACACGCGCCGAAAGGGATGAAGTTCAAACTTCCCAGCGAAGAGCATTGGGAATACGCCTGTCGCGCCGGTACGACGACGGCGTATTCATTCGGCGATAAGTGGGAACCGAGCCAGGCGAATATCGGTTTTCAGACGCAACGGGTCGGTAGTTACAAAGAGAACGCATGGGGGTTGAAGGATATGCACGGCAACGTTTGGGAATGGTGCGACGGTCGGTATGAAGATCATTATGTATTTCGCGGCGGCGGTTGCCCTTGCGTGCCTGAGTCATGTCGTTCAGCGTATCGCGCGGGGCATCAGGCGGTTCTGATGTTTTACTTATCTCTTGGTTTTCGATTGGAACTTATCGAGGAGAACGAGTAGACTCCTAATTGGTCGGCCGGTAGCGCCCGGCTTTCTGAAAAAAGAAAACGCTTCTGCCGCGTAAGCGACGGGAGCGTTTTTATAGAAGGGATAAAACGAGCGAACCGTTTCGTTGAGGATAGTCGCACAATGTTTTTGGATTTGGAACAGTTGTCGCGCGTCTACCATGCGAGCTTCAGCCGATTGCCAGATAGCGCTTTCATTTTAGCGCTCCCTGATAAACGCTTTAACGCGTTCGGCGACCTGACGCGGCGCCTCCACAAGAATCGAGTGCGTTGTTCCTGGGAAATCCTTTTCTAAGGTAAAGCCGCCTTTCACATGATCGCGAATATAGTCGACGCATTCCATTGTGAAGAGGGGCGTTTCCGGCATGACGTAGAGCAGCGGAACCGTGATTTTCTCCATTGCCGGTCGCAGATCGGTTCGATACAGGGAAAACCACATGCTTGCCATCGTGAGCGCGTCAAGTCCTTGTCCGCAGAGCGCGATCATGGCGTTTTCCATTTCCGCCGGAGTTTTGGCGAGTTTAGGATTCATCATGGTTTTGTCGAGATACCAATCGGCGCGACCCGGCGATTCAAAGATGCGGTCCATATCTCGCATGAAATCTTCGTCCGTCCAGCGACCTTGCGCGATACCCCCGGACCAGTCCGAATTACGACCGCAGGGCGACATATCCACGTCGACAATTCTTTTTAGACGTTCGCAACCAAACTGATTCACATAACTAAAGATCGTCGATCCGCCCATGGAATGTCCGATCGCCGTAACGTCGTCGAGCTCCAGCGCTTCAATGAGCTCGCGCAGATCGCGGCCGAGCCTTTGCAGGTTCATGTTGATTGACGCGCGCTCGGACGCGCCGTGTCCGCGATGATCGTAGCAAACGAGTCGATAATCGCCCTTGAAGTCGTCGATGAAGTTCTTGATTCTCAGGTGAGAGGAGTTCATTCCATGGCTAAACAGGAGCGTTTCGCCTTGACCATGATCTTCGTAATAGATTTTTACGCCGTCCGACGTTGTCATGTAGGGCATATTGGCGTTTTCCTGGCAGTCGTTTTCTCTTGTGCGAAACGTCGTGACCGGCCGTTCCACCGCCTGGGAATCGGTAAGCGCTTCGCTTCGTTGTTTAAGGCGATATTGTTTTCAAGGAGCCGTGCGCTCCTCGCACGCAAAAGAAACGCTCCAGGCGCTTGGGCGACTGGAGCGTTATTAGATTGGAATTAAGAAACAAGGTAAAAACTTGCCCCTTAGTTGGCGAAGTGAGCGAACGCCTTGTTGGCTTCCGCCATGCGGTGGACGTTTTCGCGCTTGGTATAGGCGACGCCCTGCTTGTTGTAGGCGTCGAAGAGTTCGGCGGCTAGCTTT